>NZ_MEBP01000001.1:0-25970 GCF_001722075.1 Salinivibrio sp. SS2
GCGTGGACGCATGGATGACCTTCTCTGTCAGCGACATACGCAAGAACCAACGATAAGCAACGTTGACTTCAATTTCTTTAACAAGCTGGCGCTCGCTTTTGATGCCGAAGAGATAGCCAAGCAGGATGATTTTAAATAAGCGAACGGGGTCAACGGGTGGACGGCCATTATCTTTGCAATAAAGGTGAGCGACTTCATCTCGAATAAACTCGAAGTCGATGGCGCGGTCGATTTTACGAACAAGATGGTCTTTGGGAACAAGTTGTTCCATCGTCACCATTTCAAGTTCATATTGGTGTGGAGAAGGTTCTTGAAGCATACCGGAGCATCCCTATTGCAACACTCCTATTAGATCAAAGGTCTAGCTCGAAAGCTAGACCTTTGTCAGCAGTCTGACGCCCTCTTCGGAGGGCGTTTTTTTATCCTGGTGATGCTGTCGGTCTGAATGGCTTATTGTTCACTTTGCGCGGCAATCAGGCGGGCGACATTCTCTGCAGTGCGGCGCAGATTCTCCGCAGTGTGTTCAAAAGCATGTTGTAAATCACAGGGGCCTGATTGAATCGGCAAGATAGTGGTAACTCCGCGTTCGTATAAGGCTTCACAATCGTCGCCAACGCGGCCTGCGAGTACTACCACAGGAACATCAAACTGTTTCGCGACCTGTGCCAGGGCGGCGGGCACCTTACCATGCAGCGTTTGACCATCGACTTTTCCTTCGCCTGTCACCAACCAATTGGCTTTTGCTATGTAAGGGGTGGCTTGGCTGCGTTCGAGCAAGAGCGCCACACCGGGGACCAATTGTGCACCCAGCAAGCCACCCAAGGTGGCACCAATTCCACCAGCCGCGCCGGCGCCCGCAAATTGTGCAATCGATTTGCCGAGCTGATAGCGACAGAGGCTGGCAAAACGATGCAGGTGTTGCTCCAGTTGACGAACCTGCTCCGGTGACGCGCCTTTTTGGGGCGCAAATACGGTTGCCGCACCTTGCGGACCACATAGCGGATTATCCACATCACATGCAGCCGTTAATCGGACGCGTTTAAGTCGAGGGTCGAGCTGGCTCAGATCAAGTTGTGCGAGCCTACCTAAGCCATCACCGGTTGGCGAAATGGGTGCATCCTGGCTATCAAGCAACTTTGCCCCCAAGGCCACCAAGATACCTGCGCCCGCATCTGTGGTGGCGCTGCCGCCTAAGCCGATAATGATTTCATCGACATCATGTGCGAGGGCGGCACGAATCAGCTCTCCAGTCCCTAGGCTGGTGGTGTGTAGCGGGTTGCGTTGATGGTGAGCGAGCAGGGGCAAGCCAGAGGCGCTGGCCACGTCGATGATCGCGAGTCGCTGCGAAGGGACGATAACATAGCTGGCGGTGATCGATGAAAAATCGGGACCAGTCACTTGGCAAGTGTGAAAATCGCCGCCTAATTGCTGGGCAAAACTTTGCGCTGTCCCTTCGCCGCCATCGGCCATGGGGAGCAAAGTAAAATGCGCCTTGGGTAGTATACGCGCCATGCCGTCATGGATGGCTTGCGCCGCCTCGCCAGCTGAAAGGCTTTCTTTGAACGAATCAGGGGCTATCACTATATGCATCGGCTACTCCTTTCCAGACGCGACCACGTTGATGAGGCTGATATACCCTTTTTACTTGAAGCCGTAGCGGTGTTGGCTACGTTCGTTTACCCCAATCACATAGTCTATCTATGCTCATGGGGACTCACTCACTTGCCGCCTACCTGCAACGCCAAGTTGTCTGGGTATCGTATTTAAGTATGGCGAAGGTGACAGTTTGAGAACAGTCTCGAGTTGGCAATTGATAGAAAAACTCGGACAATAGCCTCTCATTTTGGAGGTGGACGTGGATTACGAATTTTCCCGCAATAGTTTTGATGACAGCTATCGCATTGTGTTCTCAATGGGGCATGAGGCTATGGGGCGTTGGTTGCTTGATGAGTTGGGTACCGAGCTGAGTGAGGTGGATGCGTGGTTAGCCACCTTTACCCAGTTGCGCCAAGAGCAGCAATGGCGAGGACACACCTTCACGCTGACGGCCAATCCTGAAGAAGTGGTGGTGATGGCCAATGCGATGTTGCAAACGCCCTCTGACGAGGCGACGGATACGTTGAGCGCACAAGACCTACAGTTTTACGATCAAGAAAGCAGCGCCGCTTGTGGTTATGAAGACTTTCTGGCCATGCTCGAAGCGTATCGTGATTTTATTGCTCGCTACGGACGCCGTACGCGCTAACCTGCCGGCGAGTGACGCTGACACTCGCCTCCTTCCTATAAGACATCTAATCATGGCTCGCTTTGGTGCATCGTCCTCCTCGCGATGAATCTATGCGTCGAGATGGTGAATAGTTTGCACTAAAAAAGTGCAAATGCGCGCCTTTCCCTAGTTGATTTCTGTAATGTGCTGATTTTTATCTAGTTAATAGTTGGCATGTCTCTTGATACTTATTGACTGATGCAAACATAAGGACTCAGGAGAAGGATATGAAACTGATTAGCGCCATTATCAAGCCTTTTAAGCTTGATGACGTCCGTGAAGCACTATCCGACGTCGGCATTGACGGCATGACAGTGTCAGAAGTGAAAGGGTTTGGCCGCCAAAAAGGACACACCGAATTGTATCGCGGTGCCGAATATCAAGTCGATTTTTTGCCGAAGGTAAAACTCGAAATCGCCGTCCAGAGCGATAGTGTTGATGCCGTGGTGGAAGCGATTTCCAAGGCGGCACAAACCGGCAAAATCGGCGACGGTAAGATTTTTGTCTTTGACCTCCAGCAAGCCGTGCGGATCCGCACTGGCGAAATGGATCTGGAAGCAATTTAATCACAGGGAGTAATCACAATGGAATTGGTCAATACGGTTACTGAGTTACGTTACGCACTAGACACCTTCTTTTTCCTTTTATCCGGTGCGTTGGTGATGTGGATGGCGGCTGGGTTTGCCATGTTAGAGGCAGGGCTAGTTCGCTCGAAAAACACCACCGAGATCCTCACCAAAAATATTTGCTTGTACGCGATCGCCTGTACCATGTATCTGTTGGTGGGCTACAACATCATGTATGTCGACAACAGTGCGGGTGGCTTTATGCCCTCGTTTGGTTCGCTGATTGGAACGCAAGCGGCCGACGCGGATCACTCTCTTGAGTCGGACTTCTTTTTCCAAGTGGTGTTTGTTGCTACCGCCATGTCGGTGGTCTCAGGGGCCGTGGCAGAGCGTATGAAGCTATGGGTGTTCTTGCTGTTTTCTGTGGTACTCACCGCAGTCATCTATCCGGTAGAAGGCTACTGGACATGGGGTGGTGGTTTCCTATCAGAAGCAGGCTTTAGCGATTTCGCCGGCTCTGGCATCGTGCATATGGCGGGCGCGTCAGCTGCATTAGCGGGCGTGATCTTGCTGGGGGCACGTAAAGGTAAATACGGCAAGAATGGTCAAGTGAATCCGATTCCTGGCTCGAACCTACCTCTAGCGACTTTGGGTACCTTTATCCTATGGTTCGGTTGGTTCGGCTTTAACGGCGGTTCGCAGCTGATGGTGTCAGACTTTGAAAACGCCACGGCGGTAGGGCAAATTTTCTTGAACACCAATGCGGCGGCGGCAGCCGGTGCGATTGCTGCCTTACTGGTGTGTAAAACACTATGGGGTAAAGCCGATTTGACCATGATCTTAAACGGTGCATTGGCCGGTTTGGTCGCCATTACCGCTGATCCCTTATCCCCCACGCCAGTCGCTTCGCTTATTATCGGTGCGGTATCAGGTGCCATCGTGGTGTTTAGCATCGTCGGCCTCGATAAAATTAAAATCGACGATCCAGTGGGTGCGATTTCGGTGCACGGTGTGTGTGGTTTCTTTGGCTTGATGGTCGTGCCGCTGAGCAACGCAGACGCAAGCTTTGGTGCACAATTGCTGGGGGCAGCCGTGATCTTCGCTTGGGTCTTTGGTGCGAGCTTTGTGGTGTGGTTGGTGCTGAAGAAAACCATGGGCATTCGTGTTACCGAAGAAGAAGAAATGTCAGGCATGGATTTGCATGACTGCGGTATTGATGCATATCCCGAATTCGTTAGCGTGAAATAGTCACTCGTACGACACTTCGTTAAACTCTGAAACGAAACCTTACATTTTTGATGTTGGGTTTCGTTTTTTTTTGCGTGGCAGAATATTGAGCCCAAAATCATTAGCTGTATACTAACGAAACTGAGAAACGTTATCATTTATCGTCTAATTTAAGGACTGTTACGATGAAAAAACTGCTAATCGCCTCTGCTGTTACGGCTAGCTTATTAGGAACGAGCGCCGCCTTTGCCGCTGAAGAAGTGAACGTCTACTCGTATCGTCAACCTTTTTTGATTGAGCCTATGTTCGATGCGTTTACTGAAGAGACGGGCATCAAAGTCAACGTGAAGTTTGCTAAAAAAGGCATGGCGGAGAAGGTTAAGCAGGAAGGCGAATACAGCCCTGCTGACGTGTTGCTAACAGTCGATATTTCTCGCCTTAAAGATTTGGTTAATCACGATGTGGTTCAGCCAGTGCAAAGCGATGTGATCGATCAAAACGTTCCTGAGCAGTTCCGTGACAGTGAAGATAAGTGGGTTGCGTTAACCACTCGTGCTCGCGCCGTTTACTCATCGCGTGAGCGTGTCGGTAAACTGGGTGATGATTTTGATTATCTCGACTTGGCAAAACCCGAGTGGAAAGGCAAGATTTGCACCCGTTCAGGCAAACACCCTTACAATGTATCTTTGGTGTCGGCCATCATCGAAAATCACGGTGAAGCCACCGCTAAAGAATGGCTGAAAGGGGTGAAAGCGAACTTGGCGCGTAAACCTCAAGGGAATGATCGTGCACAAGTCAAAGCGATTAAAGAAGGCTTGTGTGACGTTTCTTTGGGGAACAGCTACTACCTTGGTAAGATGCTGAACGACGAAGAACAAAAAGCGTGGGCGGAAGCGGTATACATTAACTATCCTGGCCAAAATGCGCACGGCACCCAAGTGAATGTGAGCGGCATGGCGATGGCGAAGTATGCGCCGAATAAAGAAAACGCTCTTAAACTCATGGAATTCCTAACGTCAGACAAAGCGCAGCACATGTATGCTGAAGTGAACTTTGAAGAGCCAGTGAAACCTGGCGTAGAAAAGTCTGAGCTAGTGGCATCGTGGGGCGAGTATAAGCACGATCCTATGCCGCTAGAGGCTATTGCTGATAACTACAGCAAATCAGTGAAGCTACTGGATGAAGTCCAGTTCGATCTGTAAGCCTCTACACGGGGTGTATAACACCCCGGTTGTCTTTCTCTGACGCCTGAATGTTGTAGGCTATGCAAGACAGATTACCCGTTATTAAAACCAGCAGTTGGGGCCTTGCTCTGCTGCTGGTTTTGCCGATCTTGGCAATCTTCTACACCGCAATCGGTGATACAGATGATATTTTCTCCCATCTGTTTGAGACGGTTCTGCCGACGTATACGCTCAATACCAGCTTACTGGTGGTGGGGGTCGTGGTTATTGCGATCGCCTTGGGTGTGCCGACGGCTTGGATGCTTGCCATGTATCAAGTGCCGGGCAGCCGGCATTTGCAATGGGCGATGGTACTGCCATTAGCCATGCCCGGTTATATCATCGGTTATATCTACACTGATTGGTTTGATTATGCAGGGCCGTTACAGCGCCTGCTGCGCCATTGGTTTGAATGGCAAAGTGTCAATGATTACTGGTTTCCAGATATGCGTACCTTACCGGGGGCGTGTTTTGTGCTGGCATTGGTGCTGTACCCGTATATCTACCTGCTGACTCGCGCCGCGTTTATGGAGCAAAGTGTCACCTTGACCCATTCTGCGCGTCTACTGGGATGCTCGCCACTGCAAAGTTTTCGCCGTATCTCCCTGCCTTTGGCCCGTCCCGCCATTGCCGTCGGGGCATCGCTGGTGGCAATGGAAGCGCTGGGAGATTTTGGTACGGTTAATTATTTTGCCGTGAGTACATTAACCACTGCGGTATACGATACTTGGTTGGGTTACTCAAGCTTAACGGCAGCGGCTAAAATTTCTGCCATTATGCTGGTGGCTATTTTTGTATTGATCAGTGCCGAGCGTTATGGACGACGTAAGCAAGCGCAATTTACGCCGTCATCAAGCAGTGATGCGATAGAGAAAACCCCCCTGTCCGGTTGGAAGAAAGTGGGCGTGGTTGTCTGGTGTTGGGGCTTGCTATCGCTGGCGTTTATATTGCCGCTGCTTCAACTGATCATTTATGCGTGGCACTACTATGCGCAAAATGCCATCGACGATTTTCTCACCTTTAGCTACAACAGCTTTTATACCTCCAGCCTTGCAGCTGTGGTTGCGGTCGGCATTGCATGGACCGTCAATGTGTATCGCCGCTTACGCGGTCATGGTTTGAGTGTCGCGCCCATGCGTCTCGCCTCTATGGGGTATGCGGTGCCGGGCACGGTATTAGCGATTGGGGTGATGCTGGTATTAACTCGAGGCGATCACCTGATCAATGACATCGCCAAGGCGTATGACTGGGGACGCCCCGGTTTGGTGCTTTCTGGCACCATGTTTGCCTTGCTCACTGCCTTTGTGGTGCGTTTCAGTGCGGTCGCGATCGGCAGTATTGAGTCCAGCATGGCAAAAATACCGCCATCACTCGACATGGCGGCGCGTACTATGGGATGCACGACCAGCGGCGTGATTCGTCGTGTTCACCTCCCCTTAATTCGTCGGGGGACTTTAATTGCGATGCTGTTGGTCTTTATCGAGTCGATGAAAGAGTTGAATGCGGCGATTTTATTGCGTCCGTTTAACTTCGAAACCCTTGCCACCTACGTGTACAACTTTACCTCGGATGAGCACCTCGAATATGCGGCCTTACCTGCCATTTTGCTGGTGGCGGTGGGGCTGATACCGCTTATTTTGATTAACCGTTCGCTGGAGCAGAAATACCAATGAAGTGCGCCCTGTCGATAGAAAACCTGACCTGCAGTTACAACGGCACGCCAGTGCTCAAAGATTTGTCTTTGCAAGTCGCACCGGGTGAGATTGTGTGTTTGCTCGGCGCCAGCGGCTGTGGCAAGACTACCTTGTTGAAAGCCATGGCTGGGTTAATCCCTCTTAGCGCGGGCATGCTGTCGATTGGGTGCAACATCATGGAAGATGGTCAGCATTCGGTGCCACCTGAGCAGCGCAATATTGGTATGATTTTTCAAGATTATGCGTTGTTTCCGCACTTAACCGTTGCCGAGAATATCGGCTTTGGTCTTACGTCTCTGGCCGCGCCTGCGCGCCATGAAAAAGTGACTGATATGCTCAAGCTCGTGCGCCTTGAGGGATTGGGGGAGCGCTATCCGCACCAGTTATCCGGTGGTCAACAACAACGGGTTGCGATTGCGCGTGCGCTGGCTTATGAGCCTGATCTGTTGCTGTTGGACGAGCCGTTTTCCAATATTGATACCCAAGTGCGCCATGACTTGATTGAAGAGATCCGCCGGATCTTTAAATCACAGGGAGTGACGGCGATTTTGGTCACGCATAGCCGGGAGGAAGCCTTTGCTTTTGCGGACAAATTGGCGGTGATGAATCAAGGGATTATCGAGCAATTCGGGGATACGACTGAGGTGTATTACCAGCCGAAAAGCCGATTTGTGGCTGATTTCTTAGGGCAAGGCTCTTATGTACCTGTGACTGTGTCGGCGCAAGAACAAATGCAGACGCCGCTGGGACCTTGGCCACGGCCAGTGCATTGTCATCCCGGTCCACATTGGTGGTTGCTTCGCCCACAATTTTTGAGTATCCGTGCGGATGCGCAAGGCGAGGGGCAGGTATTGTCGCAGCAATTTATGGGTGATAGCAGCCGTTACACCATTGATATTCACGGCCAAAAATTGTCGGTGCATGCCCGTGAACCATTATCGGTGGGGGATACGGTAAGTCTAACCATTCGCCCTCATGAGCCGGTGTTATTTAACGATGGGCCCAGCTTTATTGATGCTTAAACGAAAAAAGCCAACCGCGAGGTTGGCTTTTTTCGTCATCAGCGCACAATTTAAGCGCCTTGCTGGCACAGTACATCGATGTACTTTTGTGCCATTTCGCTTAATGCCGCTTTATCGGGTTGCTGGTGCGCTTGTAAAAACAACACATAGCAAATCCCTGCAAGCATGCTTGCCAGTTCGCGAGGTTGGTGACGGTGAGTGAGTTCACCTTGCGCCATGCCTCGCTCAAACACGTGCACAAATTGCTCGACGGCATCGCGGCTGCCTTTTACAAAGCGTGGCCAAATGTCTTCGCGAATCGATGTACTCCATTCAAACCAGACTTTCATCCATGCTTTGTCTTCCAATGCGGTATCGATAATCTGCGAGGTAATGCAGTTAAGCGATGCACGCATCGATTGACTATCGCGGGTGCAATCATTGATTAACGCAATGAAATGCTTTTCTGTTTGGGCCAAAATTTCCTCGACCAGATCTTCACGGGTCGGGAAGTAATTGAAGACGGTTGCCACAGAGACATTCGCCATATCAGCAATATCAGCGTGACCGGCACGACCGATTCCCCGTTTTGCAAACACATCCAAACCACAAGTTAACAACTGCTCTTTGCGTCTCTCTGGTGACAGTCGCGTCCTTGTTCTTTCATTTGATTGAGCCATCCTAAAACCTGCCAACTTATATTTAGTTTGTACAAATTAATTATTGTTTGTGCTAATAATTTTCTTAATTAGCGAATTGAGTTTATACCAGCTCTCCGTGGCGTGACAACGGCTGGAAGGCCGATCTGGGCCGTAAATCGGTAATTTTGTCTGCAAAAAAAGTCATCTATTAATAAAAACACAGGCAGGGATTATTTTTTCTTATCAATCAGTGTGATAGTTAACTAGTGTAAGGGTACGCATCAAGGTCAATCGGTGGAATTGGGATCCGCAATCGATTTAGTGCTAGACTATGCCACCTTTGTTATTGACCCCCGCAAACGTGGGGACAAACCATCGGGGCAGATATGAAACACACCGTTGAAGTGATGATTTCAGAACAGGACGTACAGGCGCGAGTAAAAGCCCTGGGCGCCGAGATCAACGAGCATTATAAAGACTCAAAAGACCTAGTATTGGTTGGATTGTTGCGAGGCTCGTTCGTCTTTATGGCTGACTTATGTCGTGCCATTGACTTGCCACACTCGGTCGATTTTATGACCGCATCAAGTTATGGCAATAGCATGGAAAGCACACGTGACGTGCGCATCCTCAAAGACTTAGATGATGATATCAAAGGAAAAGACATTCTTTTGGTCGAAGACATCATTGATACTGGCAATACGCTTAGCAAAGTGTGCGAAATTCTATCGCTAAGAGAGCCCAATTCCGTGCGTATTTGTACCCTACTTGATAAACCAGAACGTCGTGAAGTGGATGTAAAAGTCGATTGGCTTGGCTTTACTATCCCAGACGAGTTTGTGGTTGGCGTAGGGATTGATTACGCGCAGAAATATCGCCACTTGCCATTTATCGGTAAAGTGGTGCCGCTCGATTAATCGTGACGGCATTCTCTGAGCGCTGAGCCTTTTTGGCTGTCAGGCGATGATAAGCCATAAAAAACCGAGCAGACGCTCGGTTTTTTTGTCTCTATAGTGAGTTAGTAGGCGCCTTCTCGTTCGGGAGCCGGCGCGCGCTGATAATGCGCGGGAGACAATCCCAGCATTTCTTGTAGACAAGATGCCACCGCGACCGATGACCAGGTGCCAGTGAGCACCCCTACAAAAAGTGTCAGCGCAAAGCCGTACAAGGCATCGCCACCTAATACCAACAAGCATCCGATGGTAAATAGCGTCGTGCCGGCGGTGATCATGGTGCGCGAAAAAGTCTCACAGACCGCAGTATTTGTGCTGACATACACACATTGATTCGGTTTGGCTCTGAGCACATCTCGCAGCCGATCGCCGATCACAATCGAGTCATTGAGCGAGTAACCGATAACGGCGAGAAGGCCAGCAATGACATTGAGATCCATCGGCACCGCAAGTATCGCCAATAGGCCTAAGGTGAGAGTCACATCGTGCACTAGCGCTCCTATCGCCGCTAGAGCAAGACGCCACTCAAAGCGAATTGCCAAATAAAGCATGATGGCCAACGAGGCAACCAGCAGTGCCAACCCCCCTTGCTCAAACAGTACCTGACCCACTTGAGGGCCGACGACGTTCGCTTGAACCAAGGTGACAGGCATGGCGAGTGCGCTGCTGATGTGGGCGATGACCTGTTGCGGATCTTGCCATTGGAGCGCATGAGGTAAAATAAGCTGCCACTGGCCTTGAGTGGTACTTGGCGTGAGTGTCGCCAGTTCGCCGAACCGACTGTGCAAGGCGGCGAGCAGCGTATCACTACCTGCTAGGCTGGGTAAGGCGAAATCAATCACGATGCCACCGGTAAAATCGATGCCCAAGTTTAGGCCATAATAAGCGATCGCCCAGAGGCTGATCAGGGTGAGTACCCCTGAGAGTGCCAAGCTGGCATAGCGGACGTGTGTCAGTTTCATAAACAGGCTCCTTAAATGGTCACGGCGCGGCGGCGGTCGCGTCCCCAAATTGGGTTGATGATGGCTCGCGTGCCGACAATGCCACTTATCATGCTGGCGCACAGTCCCAGGATCAGTGTGGTGGCAAATCCTTGTAATGGGCCTGAGCCGACCGCATACAAGCAGACCGCAGAAATTAAGGTGGTGATATTGGCGTCAAAAATCGTGCTAAAGGCTGCTCGATAACCCGTATCAATCGCATTGGCTAGGCTTGCGCCGGCACGTAAGCGATCGCGAATACGCTCAAAGATAAGCACATTGGTATCGACCGCCATCCCCACGGTTAACACCAAGCCGGCGATGCCCGGTAGGGTCAGCACTGCGCCGGGCAGCAGCGCGAGTAGGCCGACTTGCATCATCAAGTTGGCAACCAGAGAGACAATCGCAACCCATCCGAAGCGGCGATACCAAAGCATCATAAAGATAGCCATACCTATCATGCCAACGGCCAGTGCAGAAAATCCGGCCTTGATATTATCGGCGCCCAAGGTCGGACCAATCGCGCGTTCTTCAACGATTTTAATCGGCGCGGTGAGGGCGCCAGCGCGCAACAACATCGAGAGGTTACGGGCTTCTTCTGGACTCGACAGACCCGTGATCCGAAATCGATCGCTGAGCGCACTTTGAATTGTCGCAACGTTGATCACCCGTTCATTGGCAACCAGCTCACCTTGCTCATTGGCTTGATACTCACGGTACACCGTAGCCATGGGATCGCCCAAGTGACGTCGGGTAAAGGCCAACATGGTTTCACCTCCGGGGCCATCCAAGCGAATATCAACTTGCGGACGACGCATTTCATCAACGCTGGTGCGCGCATCAATAATGTGTTCTCCACCCAAAATGGCATGACGTGCTAACGGCACCACATTGTGCTGCGCGTCATACAGGCGTTTCGGGCTTGTGGCATCGAGGGCATAGAACGCGAGTGAGGCTGTCGCGCCAATAACATTTTTGGCTTGCTTGGGATCGTGCACCCCGGGCAGTTCGATACGAATATAGTCTTTACCCTGACGTTGCACACTCGCTTCAGCCACGCCTAAGGCGTCGATGCGTTTGCGAAGAATATCGATATTCTGACGCACGGCTTGATGACTTATCGCCTCTTGCTCGGTATCGGTCATCTGCCAGCCATTTGCGGCGCTATTGAATCGCCATTGCGGATAATGCTCGGTAAACCAAGCGCTGGCTTTGCTGCGATCGTTGGCACTGAGCTGCGGCAATTGCACCGTGGTGTTACCTTTGGTGTTGACCGTGGCGTTAGCGGGTAAGTGCTGACTGTCTAACCAAAGGTTGAGGCCTTGCACTAACGCCTCGGCTTGATGGGCGAGTGCTTGGTCGGTATCAACCCAAAGTAACAACTGTACGCCGCCACGCAGATCGAGTCCTAGTTTTACCGGCTCGGCGCCGAGGCGCGACAGCCATGTGGGTGCTGCGGACAAATAATCGAGGGTGATTTCCGCGTCGGGCCCTAGAGTGCCTTTTAATTGCTGTTGTACGTTCTGTTGCTGGCTAATATCGGGCGTGATTAAGGTAACCGTCCCTTGCGAGTCATAACGCACTTCACTCACGGCCTCGGGATGAGTTTTCAGCCAGTTTTGCAGTCCCTGGTGCGAGTGATGCGACACGCTCACCACTGGGTGGTCGCCAAAAAAGCTTGGTAACGCCTGCACGGTCAGGACGATCAACATCAGGACTAATGCGGCGTAGTGCCATAAAGAATAGCGATTAACGGGGGATAATTTATTCATTCGTTCTCCTTGGCTGTGCATCACGCACAGCAAAACCTAATACCAAGCGTCAGCTCGATATTGTGATTGGGGAAAGGCGCGACGGCCTTTAGGAGGGCGAACGATTAGCGCGAATGAATAAAGCGATATTGCAGGTTGTGTTCTCGCCAGCCACCAAGGCGGGGGAGCGAAAAGGCAAGATATTGGCGTGGCAGACACACCCCAAGTGCGCACAAAAAGGCAATCAGGTGCCAAGTAAGGCGAATGTGCGGGGGAGAAAGAATCGCGACTAAATGTGGCGGTTGGGTATCGTCGTCAGGCAAGGCCGCAGGTAAGGCAACACTGGCTCTCGCGGTAGAAACGAGCGCCGGTGTTTGCTGAAGCGTGTGGACTTGGCTGCTGGAGCGGAACGGTGAAACCTGCGCTTGCGCTGCCACATTGACCAACACCGCAAACAGCATCATGCCCGCCATCAGCCACATGGTGAGCGGAGAGCGGTGCGTTGTTGATGATGAAGCGTGCGCGATCGGAGTCATGGCGGTGTTTTACGACGATTAAGTCGCGATCACAAGTGTGACTGTGTCAGCACTGTGTCAATTCTCACAAGAAACCGGTGCGGCAGAGTCGGGCACTAAATGACTCATCGCCGCTTGGTAGTTCACTTCCAGCGACTCGCGGCTATCTGCGGTCATGCCTAAATCGCGCAAAATACCGTCGGTGGTGTTGTAGAACCAACCATGTACTTTCACGTCTTGGCCGCGCTCCCACGCTGCACGCAAAATGGTGGAATTACCCAGATGATACACTTGCTCAGCCACATTGATTTCGCACAGGCGATTACCGCGCTCTTGTGGGGGTAGGCAACCGAGATAATGTTTGTGTTTGAGATACAAATCGCGAATGTGAAGCAACCAGTTATTGATCAAACCAAGCTCTGGGTTATCAATGGCCGCGTGGACACCACCACACCCATAATGACCACAGACAATAATGTGCTTGATTTGCAGGACATCGACGGCGTACTGCACCACAGATAAACAATTGAGATCGGTGTGAATCACTTGATTGGCGACATTGCGGTGAACAAACAACTCACCCGAGTCTAATCCTGTAAGGCGCTCGGCGGGTACGCGGCTATCAGCACAGCCAATCCAGAGATATTCAGGATGTTGTTCTTGGGCCAAGTTGGCAAAAAACTGGGGGTTACTGTCGCGAATATCTTGCGACCATGCTTTGTTGTTAGCAAATAAAGCTTTGATTTTGGCCATGGGCAACGTGTCTTTTGGCAAACATATCAATTGCCACTATACCTCACTGTTACGCCGTGAAATATACTGAGATCAATATTCACATGTTTTTACATTTATGACGCCCGAGGGATCACGCTGTTAACGGTGCGGGCCACTGCTCGGATAGGTTAATGCGAGAAAATTCGTATACTGTTCGCTCCATCATGATCTTAACCGCAGTAGAGGTAGTGCGTGTTTGATAAAGGACGATTTGCACAGCTGTCATTAAAGGGCGATCTGTTCGGCGGCGTGACGACTGCCATTATTTCATTGCCTTTGGCGTTAGCCTTTGGTGTCGCCTCAGGCGCCGGTGCAGAAGCTGGACTCTGGGGAGCCATCTTAGTTGGGCTTTTTGCATCGCTTTTTGGTGGCTCATCCACCCTGATCTCAGAGCCGACCGGCCCCATGACGGTGATCATGACGGCGGTATTAACTGCCATGATGGCACGCTACCCGGAAGGCGGCTTGGCAATGGGCTTTACCGTGGTGATGATGGCTGGCGCATTCCAAGTACTGATTGGCAGTCTGCGCTTAGGCAAGTACGTGACTTTAATGCCCTACAGTGTCGTTTCTGGGTTTATGTCGGGTATTGGCGTGATATTGATTCTGCTCCAACTTGCGCCGCTATTAGGGCAAGCTGCGCCATCGGGCGGTGTCCTCGGTACCTTAAAAGCCTTGCCAGATTTACTGGTCAATGCCGACATCAAAGAAGTCTTTCTCGGCGCACTCACGCTAGGAATTTTGTTTTACTTTCCCGCCAAATACCGTCGTTTCATTCCCGCGCAACTCGTGGCGCTTGTCAGTATTACCTTGGTGTCGGTAGTACTCTTTGATTCGGACAGCATTCGTCGAATTGGTGAGATCCCAACCGGCCTGCCGTCGCTCGTGATCCCCCATATCACCCCCGAGCATTTTACCGCCATGGTCATAGATGCACTGGTGCTCGGGACGCTCGGCTGTATTGATACCCTGTTAACCGCCGTGATTGCGGACTCGCTGACCAGACAAGAGCATGATTCGGATCGTGAGCTGCGCGGACAAGGCATTGCCAATATGATCGCAGGGCTATTTGGCGCCTTGCCCGGCGCGGGGGCTACCATGGGCACTGTGGTCAATGTCCAAGTGGGGGCGCGTTCGCCGCTGTCGGGCATTTTGCGGGCGCTTATTCTGGCTGCGGTGGTGTTGGTGGCCGGCGCGCTGACTGCGCCCATCCCGATGGCAGTGTTGGCGGGCATCGCCTTGTATGTCGGCTTTAATATTTTAGATTGGAGCTTTTTGCATCGCGCCCACAAAATTAGTTTGCAGCAGACGGGGATCATGTATGGCGTAATGGCACTGACTGTGTTCGTTGACTTAATCGTGGCGGTGGGATTAGGGGTCTTTATCGCTAACTTACTGGTAATAGAACGACTCAGTCGCGAGCAAGCGAAACAAGTGCGCGCAATCAGTGATGCCGAGGATGACGAAGTACCGCTTAATGATGAGGAGCGTGCCCTTTTAGATGCCAGTAATGGACAAGTACTGTTCTTCTATTTATCCGGCCCCATGATTTTCAGCGTCTCTAAAGCCATTGCGCGTCAGCATGCGCATATCAATGAGTTCCGTGTGATGATTTTGGACTTAAGTGATGTGCCTATGCTGGATATGACCGTTGGGCTGGCGCTCGAAAACGCGATCAAAGATGCGCGAGAAGCGAATTGTACGGTGTTTTTACTGTGCCCGCATGACGAAACGCGTGAGCAATTGCAGCGCTTACACATAGGTGATTGGGTTCGCGATGCGCACATTTTCACCACACGTAAGCCGGCGCTCGAAGCGGCTAACCGGTTAGTTGAAGTAATGCCATAACCTCATAGCGCGACGTGGCCTTGACGGCGATGTCGCGCTTTTCGCGATTTTTTAGCGATGCTAAGTTTTTGGCAAACCTTATTTTACAACGCTTTTATTTTAAATTTGCCACATTTCTACGCATTTCGAATCATTTGCTTGAAACTTGACCACGTGTTTTCCTACCTGATTTGATCTTACACACATTCCTATATACTGGCGCCCGCGCACCGGGTGAGTCCCGTGCCAGTGAGTAAAGCCGTCATGGCCGTGAAACTGCATACGACTTGAAAGGATCAAAGGTTTTGAAATTCGAACGATTCAAAAACTGGACCCTCAAAGGGGACCTGTTTGGGGGCGTCACCACGGCGGTTATCTCTTTGCCCCTCTCGCTGGCGTTCGGGGTAGCGTCAGGAGCGGGGGCGGAAGCCGGAATGTGGGGCGCCATTTTAGTGGGCTTGTTTGCTGCTTTATTTGGTGGCTCTTCAACGCTTATCTCTGAGCCAACTGGGCCGATGACGGTGATTATGACCGCGGTGCTCACTACCATGGTGTCGCGCTATCCTGAGGGCGGCATGGCAATGGGCTTTACCGTGGTGATGATGGCCGGCCTGTTCCAAGTGATATTGGGGACGCTCAAACTGGGCAAATACGTGACCTTAATGCCCTACAGCGTGATCTCCGGTTTTATGTCGGGGATTGGCGTTATCCTGATTATTCTCCAACTGCCACCCTTGCTGGGCCAGGCCACGCCTGATGGCGGGGTGTTAGGCACACTTAAAAGTCTTCCCGATCTGATTGCTCACACTCAGCAAAGCGAATTACTGTTGGGGCTGGTGACACTGGGTATTTTGTTCTCCTTTCCACAGCGTTATCGGCGCTATATGCCGGTGCAGCTGGTTGCGCTCGTTGTGGTCACCTTACTGTCGATTGCATGGTTTGATTTGGCGGCGATTCGCCGGATTGGTGAGATCCCAACCGGACTGCCAACCTTAGTGTTGCCTCAATTTAACAGTGAAATGCTCACCACCATGATGGTCGATGCCTTGGTACTCGGGACCTTAGGCTGTATTGATACCTTATTGTCAGCGGTGATTGCCGATTCACTCACTCGCGAGGAACATGACTCGGACAAAGAGTTACGCGGCCAAGGGTTAGCGAATATGGTTGCTGGGTTATTCGGCGCGTTACCAGGGGCTGGCGGTACCATGGGGACGGTCGTCAATGTGCAGGTGGGGGGACGCTCTCCGTTGTCGGCCATTATCCGTGCACTCTTGCTCGCGGCGGTCATCTTAGTCGCCGGTTTTCTGACCGAGCCCATTCCGATGGCGGTATTGGCGGGTATCGCGATTTATGTCGGTTTTAATATTCTTGACCGCACCTTCATCCAACGTGCGCATAAAGTCAGTTTGCATCAAACCGTTATCATGTATGGTGTGATGGTGCTGACCGTACTGGTGGACTTGATTGTCGCAGTCGGCGTTGGGGTGTTTATCGCCAATATTATCGCGATTGAACACCTGAGCCGAGAGCAAGAAAAGCAGGTGAAAGCGATCAGTGATGCTGATGAGGACGATGTACCGCTTAACGATATGGAGCGTGCCTTATTAGACAGCGCGAACGGAAAAGTGTTGTTTTTCTACCTCTCAGGCCCAATGATATTCAGTGTCTCAAAAGCGATTGCACGTCAACACAGCAAAATTGAGGAATTTGATGTCATGATCCTCGACCTTAGCGACGTGCCCATGATTGATATGACTGTCGGTCTAGCGCTGGAAAATGCGATCAAAGATGCGTTAGACGTGAATTGCCAAGTCTTTTTGCTCTGTCCCCACCAAAAAACGCGGGACCAATTAGAGCGCTTGCATGTAAAAAATTGGCTCACTGACGACCACACCTTTGATAGCCGTTATGACGCATTACGCGCCGCGCACAAAGTGACCGAAGTTATGGCTTAAACGTAACGGGAGCTTATGAAAGCAATCGAAATTAAGGACCTGGTGAAAACGTACGGGTCCAATGTCAAGGCGCTTAAAGGGGTATCGCTCTCCGTCGAGGAGGGCGATTTTTATGCGCTATTGGGGCCTAATGGGGCGGGAAAATCGACCACCATTGGCATCTTGAGCTCACTGGTCAACAAGACCCAAGGTCAGGTGAGCATTTTTGGCTACGACTTAGACACGCAAAAGGTGGAAGCCAAAAAGCAAATTGGCCTTGTGCCGCAAGAGTTTAACTTTAACCAGTTTGAAAAAGTGCAGCAGATTGTGGTGAACCAAGCTGGATACTACGGTGTGCCGCGTGCTCAGGCCAAAGAGCGTGCGAAAAAATACCTCTCTCAGCTCGACTTGTGGGATAAACGCCATGAGCCAGCACGGAACTTATCGGGTGGGATGAAGCGTCGCTTGATGATTGCCCGCGCATTAATGCACGAGCCTCGCTTATTGATCTTGGACGAGCCGACAGCTGGGGTGGATATCGAACTGCGTCGCTCGATGTGGGATTTTCTCAGTGAGATAAACCGCCAAGGGATCACCATTATTTTGACCACCCACTATCTCGAAGAAGCGGAAATGCTGTGTCGAAACATCGGTATCATCAATCGAGGTGAGCTGGTGGAAGACACGTCCATGAAAGCACTGCTTGCCAAGTTGGACGCGGAAACCTTCATTCTTGATTTGCAGCCCGGACATAAGCTCAGCACCTTAGAGGGCGTGAATTGGCAAAAAACCGACACTAACACCCTTGAAGTGGAGGTGAATAAATCAGTCGGGCTGACGCCAGTATTTGAACAATTGTCGCAACAAGGTGTACAAGTGCTGTCGATGCGAAACAAGGCGAATCGTCTTGAGGAGTTGTTTGTCACCTTGATTCAGCAAAACGGGGAGGGCCACGCATGAATGCCTTGTATTGGGTCGCTTTTCGTACCCTGATCCACAAAGAAGTGGTCCGCTTTACGCGTATTTGGGTACAGACCTTGGTGCCGCCAGCGATTACCATGAGCCTCTATTTTATTATTTTCGGTAACCTGATTGGCTCTCGAATTGGTGAAATGGAAGGCTTCACTTACATGGAGTACATCGTGCCCGGGCTTATCATGATGTCGGTGATCACCAACTCTTACTCGAATGTGGCATCGTCCTTCTTTAGTGCCAAGTTCCAACATAATATTGAGGAGTTGTTGGTCGCGCCGATTCCAAACTACGTGATCATTGCCGGCTACATTGGTGGTGGCATGTGTCGCGGGTTGGCTGTGGGGGCCTTGGTGACCATGACGTCGCTCTTTTTTGTCGACTTGCAAATCGCGCACCCACTGATTGTTATTACGACCGTGGTACTGACGTCGGCGGTGTTTGCGCTGGGGGGATTAATCAATGCGATTTTCGCCAAAACCTTCGACGATATAAGCTTGATCCCAACCTTTGTCCTCACGCCATTGACCTATTTAGGCGGGGTCTTTTACTCGCTATCACTGTTGCCAGAGTTTTGGCAGGGCGTGTCAAAACTGAACCCGATTGTGTATATGGTTAACGCCTTCCGTTACGGCTTTTTGGGTGTCTCGGATGTGGGGATTACCACCTCGTTTGGCGTCTTACTGCTGTTTATTGCGGGGCTGTATGCCTTGGCATGGGGATTAATTTCTCGAGGCACCGGATTGCGCAGCTAGGCGAGGGTTAATCATGGCTAAGATGAAGCTATCTGATTGATCGTTAAAAAAGCCCCAGCTATCCAAACTGGGGCTTTTAGGTTTTGTCAGTTAAACAAGCCTTTCAGCCATCCGACTGGGTCTGGTTTATCACACCGTTTCGCCAACTCACCACTCGGATCCCACATCGGGAGTTTTTGGTTACCGTAACAGTCCAGTTGATAGCGACTCGCGTTATGCTGCACCTTGACCGTAGTAACTTGAGCAGGCCACGCGACGCTGAGGTTACTCGCACCGCGGCGCGTGAGGTAATCGTCATAGACACGCAACGCCCCTGATGCCCCGGTCAGTCCCGTTGATTGGTTATCATCGCGGCCCAACCAAATAGTGGTGACTTCCTTATCATCCATGCCAACAAACCAGCTATCACGGTTATCGTCGGTTGTACCTGTCTTACCGGCGAGTGCAAATTGGCCATGATGTTGCTGCAAGTAGCGGCCCGTTCCTTGTTGAACGACTTGTTTCATCGCATATAAGGTTAACCAACCGGCTTGCTCTGGTACGACACGTTCTGCTTTGGGCCAGTTGCGATAAAGACTATGGCCTTCTTTGGTCGTCACAGCCCGTAGTGCGGTGAGAGGCGCGCGCTGACCAGCACTGCCGAGGGTTTGATACATCTGAGTAACGTCAAACGGACTCATGCTAAATGTACCAAGCAGCACGGATGGCACGCGTGGAATGGCATCAGTATTGGCACCCAGCTTGCCGAAGGTGTCAATCACTTCACCTAAGCCCAGTTGCATGCCGAGATTCACCGTGGGCACGTTATACGACTTTGCCAGTGCCGTGAGCAAAGACACACTGCCTCGGTATTGGCGGTCATAGTTTCGCGGTTGCCAACTGCTGCCTTGACTGCCCTCAAGACGAATGGGTTTGTCGTCAATGTCGCTGGTAAGCTGAAAACGGGTCGGATGGCTTAATGCCGCGAGATACACCGCCGGTTTGGCCAATGATCCTATCGGGCGTTTTGCGTTCAGGGCGCGGTTAAATCCGGCGAAACCGGGCTTTGCGCCGCCGACCATGGCGCGAACTTCGCCACTGCGACGGTCGGCAATCACTGCTGCGGCTTCTAGTTGGTTACCGGCCCGTCCTTTTAATGCTTTGACCTTAGTGGTCACCGCTCGTTCGATGGCCTGTTGAGAAACAGGATCGAGGGTGGTGAATATGCGCAGGCCAGCACCAGCAGCGTATTTGTCGCCGACCTTTTGACGAATTTCTTCTTTGAGCTGATCAAAGTAAGCCGGTTGGGGGCTTGCCAGCGAGGGCGTTTTTTGAATATCTAGCGGGCGGCTGGCGGCCGCATCATAGTCTGAGCTGGTGAGTAGGTTTTGCTCCATCATTAACCGTAAAACGAGATCGCGACGAGTTTTCGCGCGCTCGGGATGACGGAACGGGTTGTAATAAGACGGCCCCTTGACCATGCCAACCAACAACGCAAGTTGGTCAACGCGCAGCTCGTTGATGGGACGTCCAAAGTAGAGTCTGGCGCCCAATGGAAATCCATGCACAGGTTCACCGCGGTTTTGACCGAGATACACTTCATTGAGGTAAGCCTCGAGGATTTTGTCTTTGCTGTACCGAAAATCGAGCAACAGTGCCATGTAGGCTTCTTGGACTTTTCGCCACAAGGTGCGGTCACGGGTTAGGAACAGGTTTTTGGCGAGCTGTTGGGTGAGGGTTGAGCCACCTTGCACAGTGCGACCTGCACGAATATTGGCCACCAAGGCTCGCAATATTCCCGTTGGCGAGACCCCCTCGTGGTGGTAAAAGTCGCGGTCTTCGGTTGTGATCAGGGCTTCTACCAGAAATTCAGGAAAGCGCTCTCGGGGTAAAAATAAACGCTGTTCGTGGATCCCAGACTCCATCATCCCCAATAACTTGGGTTCGATACGCAACAGCCCTAGCGGCTGGTTGCTGCTTACCTCGGTGATTTTGGTCACTTGGTTGCCGCTAAAGCTTAGCATGGCGTGCCGAGCGGTGGCCGGACCGTCTTCAAAGTCGAACGGACGGCGGATGATTTCTAACCGTGTCTGCGACGCTGAGTATTCACCGGGGCGCTTGGGGGTACGCACTTTTTGGTAATTGAGTGCATCTAGCTGCTGGCGCAACTGAACCAAGGAGAAATCGCTCCCCGGTGACAGGCTAATCACACGGCCATAGACAACGCCCGGGAGCTGCCAAATTTGACCACTAAATTTGTCTTGGATTTTGCCATCTAAGTAAATACCGAGGATAACGATAGCCGCTATACCGACCAAACTGCATTTAAAGCCGAAGGCAAGTAAGCGCTTGGTCCAGCTTGGCTTGGCGGTCGCTTTCTTAGTGCGACGGGTCGGCGCGGTGCGTTTCTTAGTGCTTGTGCGTGTCTTTTTATTAGCCATACAATCGGTTAACTCTGGTTAAAATGGCGTTTCGTTTTGCGTGTGGGCACATGATTGGCTGGGTCATCCGGCCAAAGGTGTTTAGGGTAGCGTCCCTTCATTTCTTTTTGCACCTCTTTATAGGCCCCTTGCCAAAAGCCCGCTAAGTCTTGGGTTATTTGTAACGGTCGCCCGGCAGGGGACAACAGCTCAAGCTGGACCGCTACCTTACCATTGGCAAGCGTCGGTGTTTGCGCTTGTCCGTACATCTCTTGCATCTTCACCGCCAAAACCGGTGCCTTGTTAGGCTCGTAGCGTAATCGATAGCGAGAGCCTGTCGGCACCGTTAGGTGAGTGGGTAGGGCGGCGTTAAGCTGTTGCGTCGTCTCATACCCAAACCAAGCTTCGAGTACTGGTTTTAGATCCAACTGTTTAAGTGCTTGCCAACGCGACAGGCCATGCATAAACGGCGCAAGCCATGTATCAAGGGTGTTAAGCAAGTCCGCATCGCTTAAAGGCGGTAGCGCAATGTCGAGCCCCCACGCCTGTGCGCAGCGCGCCCGTGTGAGTAAGGACTGACTTTCTGGCTGCCAATTCAATGCCTGAAGGCCTTTTTGATGAACCGCATCAAGCAACCCTTGCACTTGCTGCTCCGCGGTGAGCGTATCAAGCGGTTGACGACTAAGCACCAGCTCTCCCAAACACTGCTGTTTTTCTGCGCGTAGCGTGCCACGCTGTTCATCCCACGCGATCACTTCTCGGTGTGTAAACAGATCGGGACGAGCCTCATTCAAGGACGTTAGGGATAACGCAATGGCGCAGTAGGCCCGGCTATCGCTAAGCTCGCTGGCCATCACATCACAGATCACCAGCGTGTCCGTATGGCTCAGGGGATCCTGGCTGTCGAGTGTGACGCCGTGACCATTTGCCATCACAAAGCGCCCCGATTGCCCACGTGATTGCGCAATGCGATCGGGCCAAACGAAAGCGGCCAATAACGGCAATGCCTGCTCATCGAGTGTGCGGGTCAAACGGATGCCAAGTGCGTGAGCCAGCGACTTGGCCCGTGACTGGTGCTCTCGCGATGACATCGCGGCGCGCACCTGATCGATAAGCGATAATGATCCGTTTCCTCTGACCGGTTTATCCACCCAAGCGGCTAACCAGCAAGCGGTCGATTGCACTGATGTGGCGGCCGTTTCCACGCGTGCGAGCATCGCTGCAGCGCGAGGTTGGGCGGCCAATTGGCTAGCCCGTTGCCCGAGCGCGGTGAATGTCTGTCGTGTATCCGTCAGGCCTAATTGTGTCAGTCTTTGGCAGGCAGCTTGCCAATGTTTCGCGGGGGGCGCGTCAAGCCAGTGTAAATCTTGGACGTCACAGCCCCATTGGATAACATTCAGGGCCAAGTCGGTTAAGTCTTCACGCAGAATCGGTGCATCAGGGGTCGCAGGCAGACGCTGGAATTGCTCCTCACTATAAAGACGTAAGCAATGTCCCTCGCTGAGTCGTCCGGCCCGTCCAGCACGCTGAACTGCAGAGCTGCGCGCAATATGCCGAGTGACGAGCTTATCGATACCCGTCTGCGCGTGGTGGGTCACCAAACGTTCAAGACCCGAATCAATGACCAGCTGAACCCCATCAATCGTCAAACTGGTTTCTGCAATATTGGTGGTCAGTACCAACTTTCTCCTTCCCTTGGGTGCAGGTGCGATAGCCGCTTGCTGCGCTGAAAAGTCGAGGCTACCGTGAAGCAGGTGTAAATCCATGTCGTCGGGAAGCGTGTTTTGTAGCGCTTGATGGACTCGGCGTATTGCCTGCATCCCGGGTAAAAACATCAGTGCCGAGCCTGAGTGTTGTCGGATAAATTCGAGACTAGCGCGTGCCACCGCACTTTCCCACTGGTCACGGCGAGCGATTGGCTGATAGTGATAGTGAATTGGAAAGCTGCGCCCTTCGGTAGCGAGTACCAATGCGTCAGGCAGACATTGACATAAGGCGTGATTGTCTAAGGTCGCTGACATCACAATTAAACGTAAGTCGTCGCGCAGGCCCGCTTGGCTGTCGAGGCTTAGGGCCAGCGCTAGATCGGCGTGTAAACTGCGCTCGTGAAACTCATCGAACAGGATCAGGCTTACGTCTTCCAGCATGGGGTCTTGTTGTAGTAAGCGCGTCAGGACACCTTCGGTAACTACTTCTAAGCGGGTGTTGGCACTGACTTGTGTGTGGCCACGCATTCTCAGTCCCACGGTCTGTCCAACTGGTTCATTTAACTGTTGCGCTAAAAAAGCAGCGATGTTTCGCGCAGCTAAACGTCTTGGTTCAAGGAGTAGGATTTTGCCGGTTAACGCGGTGCGTTCGAGCAGGGCGAGTGGCAGGCGCGTTGACTTACCGGCACCCGGTGGTGCCGATAGAATGATTTGTGGGTACTGGCGCAAGCCGTCAATTAACGGCGGAATCACGGCATCAATCGGAAGCTGAGACAAGCGTTTGCCCTTTGTGTCAGAATCAAAGCAGTTATTTTAACGAACCAGACGGAAAAGGAGACCCCATGCGAGTATTTTTCGCGCTGGGCTTGAATGAGAGCGTGAATCTTGCTGCCAGAAAGGCGCTGGCTGACTATAAAAATCAGCTATCGGGGGAAGGGCGCGCCGTGCCTGACGCCAACTTGCACCTCACGCTAGCGTTTTTAGGGAACGTGCCGGAGGCGGTGTTACCAGCGTTGTGTGAAGAGGCCAACGCTATTCGTCTCTCCTCATTTTCCCTGACATTATCACAATTAGCCGTCTGGTCAGGGCCAAACATCGCTTGTGCCACCGTCGCGACGCCGCCCGCTATGCTGTGCGAACTGGCCCATCGCTTAAGCCAGTTAGCAGCTTGGCCAGCACAGCGTGATAGTCATGCGTTTACTCCTCACATCACGTTACGTCGAGGGGTTAAAACCGTTCAAGGTTTGGACGGACCGCCGCTACCGCCGCTAACATTTACTTGCCAACGCTTTGGTCTCTACGCTTCGCCTTCTCATCAAGCCACACATGGCCCGCGTGATAGTGAGGAGATAGCCTTATACCAATGCTTACATGCGTTTGATCTTACTAGCAGGAATTGAGCATGCAGTTTTCGCCACCACTCCAGTCGGCCACCTTAGTGCGCCGTTATAAACGCTTTTTAACCGATGTCACGCTGGCCAATGGCGATACCTTGACGATGCATTGTGCCAATACAGGCGCTATGACGGGTTGTGCAACCCCCGGCGATACCGTGTGGTATTCCACGTCGGACAATGCAAAGCGTAAATATCCGCATAGTTGGGAGCTCAATTACACTCAGCAAGGTCACTGGATTTGTGTCAATACGGCCCGCGCCAACACCTTAGTGGTCGAGGCGATTGATGCGGGGCGTATTCCTGAACTAGCCGGCTATGCACAATTACAGACAGAAGTACGCTATGGCAGCGAAAACAGTCGCATAGACCTTCTATTACGTGACGATGACAAAACGGACTGCTATATAGAAGTAAAGAGTGTCACCTTATTAGAGGAGGATGGCTGGGGAGCCTTCCCAGATGCGGTATCAACCCGAGGGCAAAAGCATCTGCGTGAACTGATTTCAATGGTCGAACAAGGCCATCGTGCTGTATTACTGTTTGCTGTTTTGCATTCAGGGATTGAAAAAGTCACCGGTGCCCCCCATATCGACGCGGACTATAATCAGTTATTAAATGACGCGGTGGCGGCGGGTGTGGAAGTAATTTGTTACCAAGCTGAGTTGTCGCCAAGTGAGCTAATACTGGTTAATTCCGTACCTTTTGTTGCGAATACAGCAAAAGTGTAGACATGTTCACACTGGGCGTAGCAGGGCGTAAATCAAAGATTGCCACCCTATAGGCTTTCTGATATAGATAGCGCCCTCATTTGACTGACACGGGTCATGTCAAGGTGTTTTTAGGAGAAGCTGAATGCCAGAAAGCAAAGAAAAGAAATCGCTGGGCATCCTGGCCATTGCCGGATTAGAGCCATACCAGGAGAAGCCTGGTGAGGAATATATGGGCGAGCCACAGCTCGAGCATTTCCGTAAAATCCTCAACGCGTGGCGTAATC
Organism: Salinivibrio sp. SS2; assembly: GCF_001722075.1. Classification (NCBI taxonomy): domain Bacteria; kingdom Pseudomonadati; phylum Pseudomonadota; class Gammaproteobacteria; order Vibrionales; family Vibrionaceae; genus Salinivibrio; species Salinivibrio sp. SS2. Next base: position 25,579 of record NZ_MEBP01000001.1, read on the forward strand.
AGCTCAGGGAAGAAGTCGATCGTACGGTTAACCATATGAAAGACGAAGCGGCAAACTTTCCCGATCCTGTTGACCGAGCGGCGCAGGAAGAGGAGTTCAGTTTGGAGCTGCGTAACCGCGATCGTGAGCGCAAGTTGATCAAAAAAATCGACAAAACCCTACAACGCATTGAAGACGATGACTTCGGTTTTTGTGACTCGTGCGGTGTGGAAATCGGTATTCGTCGCCTTGAAGCGCGTCCGACCGCCGAGCTATGTATCGACTGCAAAACGCTTGCTGAGCTTAAAGAAAAGCAAATGGCGGGCTAATTGCCCCGACAGCCAATGCAGTGAATTGGCGGTATACCCAATTGGATAAAAGGGAGCTTCGGCTCCCTTTTTGTTTGCCCAGCG
>NZ_MEBP01000002.1:0-44480 GCF_001722075.1 Salinivibrio sp. SS2
CAGACACAGACACAGACACAAATACAGGTATTGAACCTGACCCCGATGATCATGTGAATGGAGCGGCAACCATGGAATCCACTGAGTCTCCCGTCGATATTGCTCATGTCAAAGAACAGGTGGGCGATAGCATGGATCTGGTGAAAATGATCCTTGACAAGTACGTGAATAATCAGACCAATGACTTAGAAAAAATGGAAGTGGCGTTCGATGAGCAAGATGTCGCTGCTGTTAAGAAGCTCGCTCATAAGATGAAAGGTGCGGCGGCGATGATTGGTGCGAATACGCTTTCAGGGATCTGTTTAGAACTTGAAAAATCACCCGCGGAAGATACTGAAACACTCAAAACGTATTTACCGACAATTCGTGAACACACCCAAGCTATTGTTGAGCAGGTCTCTGGCCTACCGGAAACACCTTGATACATCCTGTCACGCTCGTTAGCATGGGTATAGTGTCAAATTAGATTAAAAATTAAAGACCAATCAAACACCTAGTGCTTGACTATTTAGTCGAGTACTAGGTTTTGTTGTGAGGAAAGGCAGATGAACAAAAGTGCTGTGCTGGTTTGCGCCGTCACCTTACTGCTTAGCGGCTGTGGTGAAAAGGCGACCTCTGCACCATCCGATACACCATCTCGACCCGCAAAGTTATTAACGGTAGTGATGGGTCATGAAGGGATTACCCGTCAATTTCCCGCCCAAGTTGAAGCCGATGATAAGGCGTTGCTCTCCTTTCGCGTCTCAGGCGTGATTGAGAGCATGCCGGTGAAAGCAGGTATGGATGTCAATCAGGGAGATACCTTAGCGGAGCTGGATGGCCAACAATATCGCCTGCAGCTAGACAAGGCCAAAGCGCAGTATCAACTGGCTCAGGTGCAGTTCAATCGCGCAGATCGTCTACACAATGACAAAGTCATATCCGAGCAGCGCTTTGATGAAGCGCGCTCGGCGTTGAGTGAGGCTGCTGCTGGTTTAGAGCAAGCACAGGCGAACGTGAATTATACGCAGCTAAAAGCGCCATATTCAGGAACCGTGTCTTTGCGCATGAAAGAAGTCAATGAGTTTGCCCGAGCTCAAGAGCCTATCCTCCACATTCAGTCGAAAGATATCATTAACGTCAGCTTTCAGTTACCTGAACGATACTTTCATTACTTTAGCCAACAAGCCAAGCAGCTCACGCCATTTGTAACGTTTGACACGTATGGCGAACGTCGTTTTCCTGCCCAGTTTAAAGAGATGGATACAGAAGCGGACACGAAAACAGCGTCCTATCGGGTCACGGTGAGCTTAATGCGGCCACAAGCAGTGAATGTATTACCGGGCATGGCAGCGAAGGTGAGTGTCACTATACCGACAGATGCACAGACTTCCATTCCTGACTCAGCACTGATCACGAAAGGAGAAGACCTTGGTGTTTGGCGAGTTGATCCGCAAGGTGTTGTGTCTTTCACGCCCATTCGTTTAGAGGATGGCAAAGTGAGTGATGGCCTTGAAAATGGCGATGTGATTGTTGCGACCGGTGCGGGTGCGCTTCAAGAGGGCGATCGGGTACGAGCTTGGGTGAAGGAGCGTGGACTATGAAATCAGTCGTAAAACTCTTGGGTATCGGAGGCTGTGTGATGCTCCTCTCGGCGTGCCAGCCTGAGTCGACTCCTCGCGAGGTAGCAACGCCAGTGGTGACAACCTTTACGGTACACCATCAGCAACAAGATGAGCGCATTACCTTCCCCGCGGTAGCTGCTGCGGCAGACAAGGCAACGTTAGCGTTTCGGGTGCCTGGCGAGGTGCAGCAAATTAACGTAAAAGCGGGGGATCTGGTCAAGAAAGGCGATGTGCTGGCGCGACTTGAACCTACGGACTATCGCTTAGCGGTTGAGAACGCCAGTGCGCGCTTTGATGTCGCGGATGCTCAATATCGTCGCTCGGCACCTTTGGTCGAGCAGGGTATGCTGGCTCAATCACAATTTGATGAGCTAAAAGCACAGCGCGAAATTGCGCAAGCAGAGTTGGCGCTGGCGAAGCTGCATTTATCCTACGTTGAGCTTAAAGCACCGGAAAATGGTGTCATCTCTCGTGTCAGTGTAGAGCCATTTGAAACCATTGCGCCGGGGCAAGCGATCATGAATATCCACGATGCCACACGTGCCGACATTCGCATTCAAGTCCCTGATATTTTGTTTAGTCGCAATGCGGGTGTGAACACGCAATCGGTGCAAACGCGATTGGTCCCCGAAGTGATTACCCAACAAGGCAATACCTTCAAGGCGTCGATCGACGAATATACCGCCGAGCCAGATCCGCAAAGCGGTGCCTTTGTGGTGACCTTAACGATGCCGATGCCAGAGCAACAATTCATTCTCGATGGTATGCCCGTTCAAGTCAGTATTTCTCGTCAAGGCTTGCAGCTAACCCGTACTGGGCTCTCTATACCGATAGAAGCGGTGTTTAACCAAGATGGTGACCCGCTTGATCGCGAGCACAGTTATGTGTGGCTCTTGAATGCTAAAGACAACACCGTGCACAAGCAACAGATTGAGATGGGGCGCATCCATGGTCATCGGATTGAAGTGGTTGAAGGATTGAAACAGGGCGATCGCATTGTTGTTGACGGCGCGAATCAACTGGCCGACGGACAAACCGTACAGCTCGCGTCAAAAGAGGAAAAGAGATCATGAAGCAAGGCGTGGCAGGCTATTTTATTCAAAATAAAGTCATCAGTTGGATGATTACGCTGATCTTTTTGATTGGGGGGACGATTGCTTTTTTGGGGCTAGGGCGCTTAGAGGATCCGGCTTTTACCATTAAAGATGCAATGGTCATCACCAGCTACCCTGGTGCAACGCCGCAGCAGGTTGAAGAAGAGGTCACTTATCGGCTCGAAAAAGCGGTTCAACAGCTTACCTATGTCGATGAAGTTCGCTCTATTTCCAGTCGTGGCCTCTCCCAGATCACGGTTAAAATGAAACCCAAATATCGTTCGGATGACCTTCCCCAGATATGGGATGAGCTACGCCGAAAAGTGAACGATGCGCGGGGACAACTCCCTCCCGGCGTGAACCCGCCACAAGTGATGGATGACTTTGGTGATGTGTATGGGATTTTATTGGCGATAACCGGTGACGGATATAGCTACAGCGAGCTTAAAGACTATGTGGATTATTTGCGTCGTGAGCTTGAATTAGTCCAAGGGGTGGGCAAAGTACAAGTGACCGGTGCGCAACAGGAACAAGTCTTTATCGAAGTGTCGATTCAGCGCTTGAGCAGCTTGGGTATCTCTCCTAATACCTTATTTAACCTGCTGGCAACCCAAAACTTAGTGAGCAATGCGGGCGCTGTGCGAGTGGGGGATGAGTATATTCGCATTCACCCCACCGGCGAGTTTTCGTCTGTGGATGAATTGGGCAACCTAATCCTCACCGAAGCGGGCTCACAAGGCCTGATTTACCTACGCGACGTTGCGGATGTAAAACGGGGATACCAAGAAGTACCTAGCCAAGTCCTGTCGTATAACGGTAAGCAGGCGTTGCAAGTCGGTATTTCTTTTGCTGATGGTGTCAATGTGGTTGAAGTTGGCCAGAACGTCGATAAACGTTTGGCGGAGCTCAATGATAATCAGCCGGTTGGTATTCAAGTGCATCATGTGTATAACCAGCCCGATGAAGTCGACAACTCGGTCAGCGGTTTTGTGTCTAGTCTTGGGCAAGCGGTGGCGATCGTTATTATCGTGTTGCTCTTTTTTATGGGACTGCGCTCGGGCCTTTTAATTGGCTTGGTGTTGTTGCTAACTGTGCTAGGCACGTTCGTGTTTATGCGCTACTTCGATATTAATTTACAGCGTGTTTCACTCGGTGCCTTGGTCATTGCGCTTGGTATGCTGGTGGATAATGCGATTGTGGTGGTCGAGGGCATATTAGTCGGCTTAAAGCGTGGCCGAACGCGAATGCAGGCCGCGCACGATATTGTCACTCAAACCAAGTGGCCTTTGTTGGGGGCGACCGTGATTGCGGTAACAGCGTTTGCGCCGATTGGCTTATCTGAAGATGCAACCGGTGAGTATTGCGGCACCTTGTTTACGGTTCTGCTGATCTCCTTGATGCTCAGCTGGTTTACGGCCATTACGCTGACGCCCTTTTTTGCCAGCATGTTTTTCAAAGAAACCACCGTCTCCGAGGGTGATGAGCAATCGGACCCCTACAATGGCGTGCTGTTTGTGATCTATAAACGATTCTTATCGTTTTGTATGCATCATGCCTATCTGACACTGCTAGTCATGGTCATTGCGCTGGGAGCCAGTATTTACGGGTTTAGCCACCTGAAACAATCCTTCTTCCCTGACTCGACCACACCGATGTTCATGGTGGATTTATGGCTGCCTGAAGGGACAGATATTCGGGCGACTCAAGGCACTTTGGATGATGTCTCAAGCTGGTTGAGTGAACAAGAGGGCGTGAGCTATGTATCGACCAGTGCTGGGAAAGGGTCTCAGCGCTTTATGTTGACCTATTCACCAGAGAAAACTTACGCCGCGTACGGTGAGCTGATCGTCCGTGTGGATGAGTATGCCCATGTAAAACCCACGATGGGACTGGTACGTACACATATTCAGCAGCAATATCCGAATGTTCAACTTAAGCTCAAACCGATCACTTTAGGGCCGGCTTCGGGGTCAAAAATTGAAGCGCGGATCATCGGACCTGAGCCGACGGAACTACGAGCTATTGCTAAGCAGGTAGAAGCGCGTCTTCATCAAGATCCAGACGCCGTCAATATTCGTCATGACTGGCGCGAACGCACTAAAGTGCTCGAACCTGAGTTTAACGAGAGCCAAGCGCGTCGCTACGGGATTACGAAAAAAGACGTGGACGACCTTTTGACCATGACCTTCAGTGGCAAACGTATTGGCGTGTATCGTGATGGCACCAATTTAATGCCCATTGTAGCCCGCTTGCCGGATGAGGAGCGCGTCAATATTAATACCCTCGAAGGGATGAAGATCTGGAGCCCTGTGCTGAAAGATTATATTCCTTTGCAACAGGTGATCCTCGACTATGACCTGCGTTGGGAAGACCCCATCATCATGCGTAAAAATCGCAAACGCATGCTGACAGTGATGGCTGATCCCGATCCGCTCGGTGGTGTCACCGCGGCGACGCTATTGACGCGGGTCCGCAGTGATATCGAGTCGATTCCTCTTCCAGAGGGCTACCGCATTGAATGGGGCGGTGAGCATGAGTCATCCACAGAAGCGAAAGAAGGGCTGTTTAGTATTATGCCTCTGGGTTACCTCTTTATGTTCTTGGTAACCATACTGCTATTTAACTCGGTGAAAGAGTCGTTAATTGTTTGGTTAACCGTGCCGCTTGCAGTCGTTGGGGTGACCACGGGTCTGCTCTTACTGAATACGCCGTTTGGCTTTATGGCATTACTCGGCTTCTTGAGCCTAAGTGGTATGCTGCTGAAAAATGGGATTGTATTGATTGACCAAATCAATTTAGAGGTTGCCAGTGGCAAACAGCGCTACCAAGCGGTAGTGGACGCGGCAGTAAGTCGTGTTCGTCCGGTCTGCATGGCTGCGGTGACGACCATTTTAGGGATGCTGCCGTTGTTACCGGATGTATTTTTCCGCCCAATGGCAGTGACTATCATGTTTGGATTGGGCTTTGCGACCGTGCTAACACTGATTGTGGTGCCTGTACTGTACCGGATTTTTTATCAAATCCATTATCACCGTAATGCCTGATACGACGAAGCACCGCAACCGCGGTGCTTTTTTTATGTCAGTGTCTCAAGGTTGAGGCTGTGGATAATTGCAGAACTATCCACAAAAACAGTAAATAACTCGGTGAATTACGTCGCTAAGGGTCATCAGAAGCGCGATAGTTAAATGTCAATATGCTGAGTAAGACTTTTATAGATCAGTCACACTCAAACCGGATGCTAAATGTAACTGTTTGATTGCCAAAAAGAGAGCGTAAGAGGTTGAGTTGGCATGGTAAAGCAGCTTACCGAAACGGTAAGGCTGCTTTACACCATAGAGAGAAACTAGCTGATTTGTTTGAGGGATAGGGTTAACTCGAAAGTGGCCATGGGCTCATCGCCATGAAGCGTGGGGCAGGTCGCCACAATGGTGACAGGCTGGTTGACACGCTCACCGGTTTCGATGGTTTCGCGGATCATGGCTTGGATTTTTTGCCCATCGAGGCAGGTAAAAATCACATCGTCTTCTGGTCGCTTATGAAAATCTGCCGTGACGGCTTTGAAAGCGAGACTGATTTTAATCCCGTGTTGCTCGGCCATCGCCATGGCAAGAAAACCGCCTGCCACATCGGCACCTACCGCTAGCGCGCCAAAATACATGCTGTTTAGGTGGTTTTTAGTCCGGCGTCCTAATGGGATTCTCATTTGTACGTGCTGATCGTCAATGGCAAGAATTTTGGGTCGACACCAACCAATCATGGGAACTTTGAGAAACCCAAACAGCGAAAGGTGCTGATTAGCACGAGCCAAAGGGGAAGAAAACATACACACTCCTTGTTAATCTGGTCATACCTGTTCAAGCTACTCGTTGCTGCACTGCGGCGTCAACATTTCATTAACAACAATGCGGAGTGGGTAGCTAAGATTGAGGCTGTGGCAGTAAACCTTGATAATCAGCACGTGCAATAAGGGCAACGGTCTTATTGTCGTTTATCTCTCCTGACGCAATGCGTGCTCTTGCCTCGGCCACGGTCATCAGACGGAGTTGGATAAACTCATCATCATCCAGATTCATTTCAGTCTGGGTGAGGCCAGAAGCCAGATAGAAGTACTGGACTTCATCACAAAATCCGGGCACGGGGAGCGCAGAACCCAACGACTGCCACGAAGTGGCTTGGTAGCCCGTTTCCTCTTCAAGCTCACGCTTTGCACCTTCCAGTGAGCATTCATCACCCTCTAACGTCCCGGCGGGTGCTTCTAGCAACCATTGATTAACAGCGGGTCGAAATTGATTGAGCAATACAAGGCGACCATCCTCGAGTATGGGTAAAATGACCGCTGCGCCTGGATGACGAATCACATGATGCCGATGATTGCGTCCATCAGGCAATACGGTTTGTGCCTCTACCAACGACAAGCGTTTCCATTGGTGGTAAATCGTCTCTTTCATCCTATCCTCAACGCGTGTTGCACCCGTTTTTAGTGCAGTGTTTTGGTGTAAAGTATGGTAGCATTCGCGACCTTAAATGGCGCTACTGCGCGCTTTGTCATAGAAATACCATTGGAGTAATACCTTGCAATTTGACGATCTGGGATTAGATAGACGTTTACTGTCGCTCATTGCCCACCGTGGATTTGAAAAGCCAACCGATATCCAGCGACAGGCGATTCCTGTTGTTATGGCCGGGAAGGATCTTTTGGCCTCCTCAAAAACGGGCTCAGGGAAAACGCTGGCTTTTTTATTGCCGGCGATGCAGCGCGTGCTACGTACTAAAGCTCTCAGTCGTCGTGACCCACGTGTTTTGGTGCTCGCGCCAACACGAGAATTGGCAAAGCAAGTGTATGGGCAATTGCGTATGCTGACCAGTGGTACACCCCATAAAGCCGCATTGGTATTGGGGGGTGAAAACTTTAACGAACAAGCGAAAGTTTTCCGTCAATCACCCACTTTCGTTGTGGCCACACCCGGACGTCTTGCCGATCATCTTAAACAGCATCACTTGTCGTTAGCTGGATTGGAAATGCTGATCCTTGATGAAGCCGATCGTATGCTCGATCTTGGCTTCAAGGCGCAATTAGATGCCATTAACGAGCAAGCCAATCATCGTTTACGCCAAACGCTCATGTTTTCTGCGACGCTGGACCATCAGCAAGTGACAGACATGGCTGCAGGGTTGCTTAAGTCCCCCAAACGCATTGCGGCGGGAGAAACGCATACGCTACATAGTGACATTGAACAGCATTTTGTACTGAGTGATCATCTTGATCACAAGCATGCGCTATTGGATCACTTAATGGAAGCCAATACCCATAAACAGGTGATGGTCTTTACCGCAACGCGCGCAGACACTGAGCGTCTCGCAGAGCGGTTCAATCAAGCCGGCTATAAAGCTATTGCCTTGAGCGGTGAGCTCAACCAGTCATCTCGTAATCGCATTATGGATGAATTTGAGCGCGGCATTCATGATGTGTTGGTCACTACGGATGTAGCATCTCGGGGGCTGGACTTGCTTAACGTTTCTATGGTGATCAACTTTGATTTACCGAAGCATGCGGAAGAATATATTCACCGTGTGGGGCGTACAGGGCGAGCTGGGCATCAAGGTTTGGCTTATTCATTGGTTGGCCCGAAAGACTGGCGAAGCTTTAAGAATATTGAAGCGTTTTTGCGTTTGAGCTTATCTTTCACTGCGATTGAGGGCCTAACGGGTAAATTTAAAGGTTTCAAAGAGAAAAAGTCGGCCAAACCTCAGTCGAAAGGGCCTGCGAAACGTAAAAAGCCAACTCAAAAGGCGAAGCCGAAAGCGCCCAAGAAACGCGATAAGAGCTTTTATAACAATGTGCCTGCTGGCGATATGCCCATGATGCGGAAAAAACCTAAACCAGAATAGGGCAAAATACCGTTTATCGAATAAAAGTAGGGGTATCCCTCCTTTGTTTTATCTATTATGCCGGCGGCTAGCTACCATCAGGAAGATATTCGCTGTATATCACTAAATTTTGTACACCAATGAAACTTTGTTTTGCTTAACGCTATGATGCCCAAAAATCTCTCTTTTCTTTGGTGAAACTGTGCTTTTTTGCAGCAATTTAATTACATATTACGTACACTGTGCAGCAATCGTTGCTTGATGGTTAAGCAAATGCGGGTTGGCGTGTGCAGTTGACGGCTGCATACAAGATTCATTAACTATTAATAGGAAACGCTGTGGAAACTGCATTGGTCGTTGCTTTTATCACTGCTGCTGCGTGGATTGTGCGCCGCGAACGTGCCGCGCAATAAGCGCCTCACGAGATAACTTGCTGACTAGGCCCTTTAAAACCTCATTCTGTCAGTAAAAAAGCCTTCTCTTTCGAGAAGGCTTTGTTATTTATCGCGCACCGAATAGGCGCGTACTGAAGAGGGAAGTGAGGTTAGTTGTCGTAGTAATCGCCGTCTGCTACCTCATGAAAATCTTCAACTTGGCTCGCGGCTTTAAAATCCGCAGCCGGTTTTGTAAGCCGTCGACGTAACATCGACACTTGCTCTTCCAAGCGATGTGCGGTTTCGATATTACCTTCTTGATAGGCCTCTTGAATTTTTCTTTCAAATTCATCAATACGTTGAGTCATCACCATCGTTTTACCCTCCGACAGTTCCCACGCACAATGACGGCGAACGTCCTGACATGGGTTTTATCACCACGCACACAAGACACACACCACCTTCGTAGATGGCATACGTATCTCACATAAAGTTAGTTTAATATAGCGATAAAGCCAGTGAGAGAGGTCACACTGACACGGTCACCCAGAGTAGGAAAGAATAGGGTGGATGACCGTGGCCTATTAATACAGGTATCTGACTGAAAAAATCAACCTATTTTCTTCAAGACCGTTTGCCCGCCACGTCGCACCCAGTGAAAGTGTCTCTGTTGAATGAAAGCGACCGCCAAACTCGACAATGCTCTTGCTGTCATCTTTGTCGAAAATAATCGAGCCTATGTATGTGTCTGCTTCAAAAGATGGAGCTAACCATGCTCTAAGTCCCCCGCCTATAACCGTCGTCAATTCACCTGTCTCATAGTGGGGCGCTTCGGGGCGTTTTAGCCAAGCTCCTTCAATTTCTCCGTAGATATCGACAAAGTCATTGATGGGGGCATGAAAACCAGCTCCGACAGAGGAAAACCAGTCGCCTTCAAACTGTGAGTCACCTCTCGCGACAAGATGAGCGCCGTCAGCGATTACGAATTTGGTCGAAGCGCCTAACCCTCCGGGGTTTGAGAGGACGTCAAATTGAAGGTAGTTATAGTTAAAATTCGTCGCTCCTGCTGCTGATGAGAACAGCAGCGCTGATATGAAGCCAAACTTAGTTAGATAGTGCACTAGGTTACTCCTTAATAATTAGAGCCTAGTTTAAAGAACATAGATCGTACTGTGCAACTTTGGTTTATCAGGTTGTTAGTTCGATATGTGATTTTAGGTTAAATTGAAACTGCAAGTTTAATCCTAAAATTATCTATGTTTTTTTCGTAAAAAAATATTTGCACCGTCGCGGTGTTCACGTTAGCGTAAAGGCTCATGAAGAAAAAGCAGCCCGATGAAGCTGCACGCAAGCACAGGATCAAGCCCATGAGTGTACACCCGACAGATGATGTAAGAATTCAACAAATCAAAGAGTTGCTGCCACCGATCGCTGTTTTAGAAAAATTCCCCGCCACAGAGATAGCAGAGAAGACCGTGGTCGACGCACGTCAATCCATTCATCATATTTTGAATGATGAAGACGATAGATTGGTGGTCGTAGTCGGCCCTTGCTCCATTCACGACCCAAATGCTGCCAAAGAATATGCCAGCAAACTCAAAGCTCTCCGAGAAGAGCTTAATGACGATTTGGAAGTGGTGATGCGCGTTTATTTTGAAAAGCCGCGTACGACGGTGGGTTGGAAAGGCTTGATTAATGATCCTTATCTAGACAACAGTTTCAAGATTAACGATGGCCTGCGTTTAGGAAGGGAACTCCTCCTTGATATTGCCAATATGGGCCTACCGGCGGCAGGCGAATTCCTCGATATGATCACGCCGCAATACATGGCCGATTTAATCAGTTGGGGCGCTATTGGTGCGCGTACCACTGAGTCTCAAGTGCACCGTGAGTTGGCATCAGGCTTGTCGTGCCCGGTTGGTTTTAAGAACGGTACGGATGGCAATATTAAGATTGCGACGGATGCTATTCGCTCAGCAAGCGCGCCGCATCAGTTCTTATCGGTAACCAAATACGGCCATTCTGCCATTGTTGCAACGGCAGGGAACGATGATTGCCACCTGATCCTTCGCGGCGGCAAGGCGCCTAACTACAGCGCAACAGATGTTGATCAGATCTGTTCATCGCTTGCAGGTGCCGGGTTGCGCCAAAAAGTAATGATCGACTTCAGTCACGCGAACAGCAGCAAGCAATATCAAAAGCAAAAAGAGGTTTGCAACGATGTAGCGGGGCAAATTGCTGGCGGCAATGACGCAATCTTTGGCGTCATGATTGAAAGTCATCTGATTGAGGGGCGCCAAGATCTGATTGAAGGCCAGTCTCTCACTTATGGACAAAGCATCACTGATGGGTGCATTGGCTGGGAAGACACCGAACTAACTTTGCGTCAGCTAGCGGACGCTGTGAGAGCCAGACGAGGCGCAAAACAGCAGCGTAAGCGTGCTTAAAAAAGAAAAGGGCCAGCGTACAATGCAGGCCCTTACTATCGTGCGACAGTCTTACTGTGTGAACATTACTGCGCTTGAAAGATAGATTGAAACTCGCGCTTGAGCGCGGGTTTTAAACGCGCCTGTTTTAATTGCTTGGATAAGTCTTTAACGCAACGTTTAAGCACATCGTCCAGTACCTGCGCTTTGTAGTTCTCTTGCTCGTCCTCGGACATGTCATCGAGTTTGACGTTTTGCAGTTCGTTGAGCGTATCAATCCCGACATAACTTTGGCTGATTGCTACCAAAGCATGAAACTGATCGAAGCTGTCGAGCACATTTTGCGCACTAGCAGGGAGCTTTTCCCATGCTTCGCGAACACTAGGCTCTGCCGCGTCATGGACGGAGGCGATCATCGTGTACATGGCCTCAGGGGCGTTTTCATAGCGAATCACGCTTTGCAGCTCTGGGGAAAACTCATCAAAACTCACATTGGTACTGCTGGTATCGGACATGCACCGACTCTCCTTCACTTTTTATACTAAGCTCACGTCGTTATGAGCGACTTGCGGCTTTTCGGTCTTTCTTTTCGTTATTCTCTGTACGCTCACTGCGTGTTTGGTCGTCGAGTGTCACGACGGTATCGGTGGCTAAGGTGGCTCGGTTTTCACCTGCGAGTAAACCGCCTTTCTCAATAGTGAGTTGCTCGGTATTGAGCACGCCTTTCATTTTACCTTGCGAGAGAATGTCAATCGCATCGGCTTCGCATTGTCCTTCAACCAAACCGTTAATCGTAATATGCTTGGCATGAATCGTACCGCGGAAGTGTCCGGTTGCTGAGATAACCACGGCATTAGCCTGAGTGATATTGCCTTCACCAAAGCCATCAATTTGGATATCTCCGTCAAGCTCAATGTCACCAACAACCTTGCAGTTTTTCGCCACGATTGACAAACCAAGGTTACGGTTTGGGGTTGAACGAAACAGGCCCATAGTTTGTACTCCACAATCCATTTCCTACCAGTATATCATCTGGTGTCAGGCTATGTGTTGCGATCTTTTCACTCAAGCCTGACTAACATGTGATCCTGATACCAGTCTGTGTGCCTGTTTGTGCCGAATTATTCAGCACTTAGTTGGAGCGCAATTGCTCGGCTATGCCCAACTTGCTATAACACGATTATTATCTCGATGAGGACATGGATCATGTCAATGCTATTAACGCCCTATCAACAACGTGTCATCGGTTGTTTGCTTGAAAAAGAAGTGACCACGCCTGATTACTATCCACTGACCTTAAATGCACTCACGACGGCAGTGAATCAAAAGAGTAATCGAGAGCCTGTCTATACGCTCACCGACGCCGATGTGTTAGACGTCGTGAATGCGCTTATCGATGCACGTCTTATCAGCCCACAGGAAGGGATGGGGAGCCGTGTCTGCAAGTACCAGCATCGTTTCTGTAATACGCCTTTCGGTAATTTGACGTTTACGGATCAAGAAAAAGCGATTATTTGCGTGCTGTTGTTACGTGGCCCACAGACTGCGGGTGAGCTGCGCACAAGAACGCAAAGGTTATGTGAATTTGCCGATATGCAGCAAGTAGAAAGCACGCTGAGTGCCATGATAGAGGCCGAATGGATTATGAAGCTAGCACGTGAGCCGGGTAAACGGGAATCGCGCTACATCCATTTATTTGGTGAATCAACCGAAGCGAGCGCTGAAAGCGAAATGAGACCCGAAACAGAAATGCTAGAGCTAAGCGCAGATAACGCCGCGGAGCCAACCCCATCTCACGGGACGCAGCATACATTGGAAGCTCGGGTTGATGTGCTTGAGCAAGAGGTCGCCAGCCTGCGTGAGGCATTAAACGCGCTATTATCGAAATAAGAGAGATGAGCGAGTCGTGGTTCGTTTACTTGGTTCGTACGCGGCATAATGCTTTGTATTGTGGCGTATCGACGGATGTTGAGCGCCGCTTTCAACAGCACCTCAGTGGCAAAGGTGCGCGTGCGTTGCGAGGGAAAGGGCCACTTTCTCTGGTGTGGCAATCTCCTGCAATGAGCAAACAAGCCGCTATGCAGTTGGAATATCAGATAAAACAGTGGCCCAAACAGCGCAAAGAAGCCTTATGTCAGGGCTGTGATGACGTCCATCGATGGGAGTCGTAAAGGGCATATGCATCGTTTGCTTGACTATGAATTTGAGTAGCGTAGGTAAGGAATATGCTGTTTCAGTAAGGTAAGGAGTTGATCGACGCCCATGGCGGGATAGTACAAATGACCTTGAATATAACGACAGCCGATTTGGGCTAAGTAGTCCTTCTGGGCTTGGTGTTCGACGCCCTCTGCGACCACTTTCAAGCCTAAGAGATCCGCCATACCGATCACGGCTTGGCAAATCACTGCATCGTCTTTGCATTCGGGGAGTTGGTCGATAAAGCTGCGATCAATTTTAACCGTATCGACAGGGAAATGTTTCAAATAGGCCAGTGATGAATAGCCGGTGCCAAAATCATCAATCGCTAGTGATATACCCGCTTCGGTGAGTGTGTGCAGTGTCTGTTGATTTTGTTCCAAATTTTCAATAAACACTTGCTCGGTCAATTCAATTTGCACGCGCTCTGCTGGCACTTGGTGGCGTTCGATGGCCTGTAAAATCGTATCAGCTAGAAAACTGTCTTGAAATTCATGCCCAGAGACATTGATAGCAAGCATCGGCGGTGCGCAGCCCTCGGTGAGTAGCATGGCATAATGCTCTAGCGCTTTGTTAATGATCCAATTCCCCAGTTGCTGCATCAACCCTGTATCTTCAGCAGTACGGACGATGGTGTCAGGCGAAATGATAGTCCCCCCTTCATCTTGCCAGCGGACTAAGGCTTCAATGCCGACGATACGCTGCGTTTTTAAATCAACCTGAGGCTGAAAATGCAGCATCAATTCATTGCCTTGGATGGCTTTGCGAATGGTGTATTCGATGTCGCGCTTTTGCTGAAGGTGGTCACGCATCGCCATTTGAAATACGACCACACGGTGGTGCACGAGTTGTCGAGCTCGATGCGCAGCGGTATCGGCGTGGCGTAGTAACTCATGAGCCGGCATAGATGTGTCATAGCGATACGCCACACCAATCGCGCAGCTAGGTAAAACAGTCACTCCCTGAGCGTGGCATTCTTTCTCTACAGTTAAACGCACCTGCTTGGCGTGTACCTCGGCTTCTAACGGCGATAGATCGGTGCGCAGCATGACAAAATGTTCATCACTGGTTCTGGCTAAATAAGCTTGTGGAGGCAATAGATTTTGTAAGCGTTTGGCGATGGTAGTTAATACGTCATCGTGAATGCGGTAGCCATGAAGATCATTGATTTCCTTAATATTATCAATGTCGATACAAATCAGCGACAGCGTACGCGTTGCCGAGAGCGTCTTATTAATGGTGTGCTGAATGTGATTAAGCAGTGCATGGCGATTTGGCAGATAGGTCAGGGGATCATGATTAGCAATAAAATGTAGCTGATTTTCAACGTCTTTGCGTTGAGCGATTTCATTTTGCAGTCGAGTAATCGTCGCTTGTTCAGCTTTTCTCGCCATCAAATTGATTTCAATTAAATACAAGGCGATACCTACTAAGATCGTGACGACCAACCCAGAGATGTAAATGAGCATTGGCAAAGATAAAAAGTGTTCCGATTCAGGGCTGTTCCACAATGTAACGATAAATTCCGGGCTGGCGCCGGTTAGCGTGAGCCCAACTTGTCCTGTTGCTGCTTCATTGGGCGGTATGTCTCCGAATACAACGTGCCCATCACTTGCAGCGTAGAGTGTGAGTTTCTGAAACGTATCGAGATAATCAGATGCTAGGTGGCTGATATGTTCTGCAATATCGAGAGTACCACCGAGATAGTAGTCAGGCGTATTCCGATTTTGCGTATAGATAGGGTGTGCAATATGCCAGTCATGGAGCGACTCTACATCCATACGCAAAAGCTGAGCGTTACCGTCTCCTAAAACGTCAAACGGGAATTGCTCGGGCTTTTCTGCATCACTTTGGGGGTAATGCCAACGAATCGTGCGATCAGACTCAGCCCAGAACAAGGCTTGAAAATGAACGTCATTCCCCTGATGGGCTTGCACTAATGCTTGCCATGTCGAGTACGTCGAGGGAATGTTTCTTTCTATCTCGCTGGCAAGCACACTGAGTTCATTAAGGTGAGCATTCATGTGACGCGTTAACGCGTCAGCAAAGGATTTTGCTTCGACGCTTAATAGCTGCTCGGTGCGCAGTCGTTGTTGTTCTTGTGCGGTATTAAATAAGGAAAAAGTGGCAATCAGGATAGCAAAGCAGATCATCGCAATCACGAGTATAGCGCGGCCGCGAGGTCGAAATGGGCGCTTCGCAATGGAGAGACGGTCATCGATGTTTAGTGTCGTTCTCTGTAAGGGCATGGTCGTGAGAGCTATATCATGGTGGCTTCAAGTGTATGTGACACGAGTGACTCAAGTCGTATCAATAGTGAGACAAATGTGAGACTCCCTCTTTGATAAGGGATAGGTAAAGCGTAGCAGCTGTTAAGAGGACTGCGTGAGGGTATATCAAGAACCAGAGTAAAGTTGTACAAATAAAAAATATTGTACAAAAGTGATCCTTCGCCTACATTGAGTTGTACAACAAAATATAAATGTACAACTCTACGGCTCATGCCGCTTGATAAGAAGAGGTGAAGCATGTCGTTTCCAGTTGGTGTTAGCGCATGTGTGATTGGTGAAAAGGTGCGTTTTGATAGCGGTCATAAACGCAGTCCATTTGTGACTAAAGAGCTCGCTCCCTATGTTAATTTTGTCCCAGTTTGTCCAGAGGTTGCGATCGGCTTACCGGTGCCAAGACCGACAATTCGTTTACTAGACAAAGGGAATGTGGGCGATATTCGTTTGGTTGAGACCAAAGACGCCAGCAAAGATCACACCGAAAGAATGGTGGCCTTTAGTGAACGAAAAGCGGATGAATTGGCCCATAAAGCACTACGTGGCTATATCGTTTGTGCCAAGTCGCCCACTTGTGGCATGGAGCGTGTCAAAGTCTATCGGGAAAATGGTTACACTTCTGACATTTCTGGGGTAGGACTGTATACCCAAGCATTGATGGATCGTATGCCGTGGCTGCCGATTGAAGAAGATGGCCGATTAAACGACCCTATCCTGCGTGAGAATTTTGTGTTTCGGTTATTTGCGTTAGACGATTTATATCGCAGTGTTGAAAGTGGCGTGACAAGAAAAGCGCTGGTCGCATTCCACTCACGATACAAATTAGTGTTGATGGCGCATTCGCCTGAGCGTTACCGAGAGTTGGGCCGTTTTATGGCGAACATCGCGAAGTACGATATTGATGATTTCTTCCACCAGTATCGCACGCAGTTTATGCAGTCGTTGGCTATCCGTGCGACACGAAAAAAGCACACCAATGTGCTAATGCACCTGCAAGGCTATTTTAAGAACAACCTCGATAAGAGCCAAAAAGCGGAGCTGACTCATCTTATTCATGCTTACCGTCAAGGCACTATGCCATTGTTAGCGCCGTTGACCCTCATTGCTCACCATTTGCACAACCACCCAGATGATTACCTTGCTAGTCAAGCGTATCTGAAGCCGTATCCAGATGCCTTAAGGTTACGTTATGGACTCTAATCCCGAAAGCACGCTGACGATCAGCCAAGTCGCTGATCGTACCGGCGTTAATCCAGTGACATTGCGCGCATGGCAACGCCGTTATGGCTTGCTGTCTCCGGCCAGAACACCGAAAGGTCATCGTCTTTACAGTGATGAAGACGTCGCCATGATTGGCCGGATCTTACGCTGGCTCGACAAAGGTGTCCCGATCAGCAAGGTGAAACCGTTACTGTCGCAAACCGAGACCCAAATAGATAGCGAAGATGACACGTTAGCCCGTGAGCTGATGAAGTTGATTCATGACTTATCACTGAAAAAACTCGGCCAGCACGTTGAAACCTTATTAAAAGAATATCCGTTTTATTGGCTCATCGAACACGTATTTACGCCGCTTGATACGTGGTTGGATGAGGAGCAAAGTGCCATCAGTTCTCTGCAGAAAGATATGTGGCGCAGTACGGTAATCGAAAAATGCCAAGCGGCAATGTTGGCGAACGCAAAACGCAACAGTAAGTTCCCTTGTTGGTTAGTGACACTTACTGACACAGAAGATTATCAGCGCACCATGATGGCGATGCGTCTGAATGAGAAAGGTTACAACGTCACTATCTTGCGTGAGCCACATTCCCAACTTGGCCTTATCCTCGAAGTGATGCGAGAGCAAAAGATCCCCACGCTCGCAGTGATGGCTGCGCACCGCCTCGATCGTTCCCAGCTTAACCAGCTTCGGCAGTGTTACGCACAATCTGACATTCACATTGTGAGCCAGCCATTTATTTGCTCCGTACATGGAGACGAGCTAAAAGAACTCAAGGAGAACAATCCGTTATGCATTTAGTTTGGTTTCGACGCGATCTGCGCTGCCTCGACAATCGTGCACTGCATGCAGCGTGCGAAGCAAACGAGCCTGTTGTGGGCCTTTTTGTGGAAACACCGGACCAATGGGCTGCCCACCATATGGCCCCGATTCAGGCGGGATTGATTGAAGCAAGGCTTAAGGCGCTGCGTGACGAACTCGGAGCACTTAACATTCCGCTGCTGGTGACACGAGCCGCTGACTATAAGAAGGCGTCTGAAATGGTCGCAACCCTTGCGAATTCGCTGAATATCAACGCCGTGTTTGTGAATCGTGAATACGAGCTGAATGAGCAAAATCGCGATCGCCAAGCACAGCAACAAGTGGAGGCGCAGGGCATTGATTGGTACGCCTACCATGACCGTAATCTGTTTGCGCCCGGCACGATTCGTTCTGGTAAAGGCGACGCGTATAAAGTCTTTACCCCATTTAAAAAAGCCTGTCTACGTGCATTAGAAGGCATGGATCAGTCACCGCTTAAGGCACCAGTCCCACGTGCTGACGATAAGCGGTTAGCCGCTATTTTTGCTTCTCTTGAGCCGATTGAATTTGACTATCCAACCAAGTCCGTCTCCGCATGGCCGACCACGGAAAAAGCCATCTTAGATAAGTTACGCACTTATTGCCGTGAACAAGCGGCAGATTACAAGACGCACCGGGATTTCCCTGCCATTGAGGGCACCAGTCAGCTGTCACCGTATCTTGCCATTGGCGCATTGTCCCCTCGCCAATGCTTAGCGCGACTGCAATCTGAGCATCCGCACTGGCGCGAGCCCGATTCAGGCGCAGCAACTTGGTTGTCAGAGCTAATCTGGCGCGATTTCTATCAAGAAGTGAGTGCCCAAAACCCCAGTATTAGCAAAAAGCATTGCTTTTTAGAGTGGGGAGAGTCTGTGGTGTGGGATAACGACAACGCACGCTTTGAGGCGTGGAAAGCAGGTAAAACCGGCTTTCCGATTGTGGATGCTGCGATGCAGCAATTGAACACCACCGGATGGATGCATAACCGCCTGCGGATGATAGTGGCAAGCTTTTTAACCAAGGACTTGCTCATCGATTGGCGTTGGGGGGAGGACTACTTTATGTCCAAGCTGATTGACGGCGACTTTGCGTCCAACAACGGTGGTTGGCAATGGTCAGCGTCAGTTGGCACCGATGCACAGCCTTACTTTCGAATTTTTAATCCGACAACCCAAGGGGAGCGCTTCGACAGTGATGGCCGCTTCATACGTCGTTGGTTACCGGCACTAAAAGAGGTGCCTGGTAAGCAAATCCATCAACCTTGGTCGTGGGCAGAAAAGTATGCGCAGTCATTAGATTACCCCAAACCGATTGTTGATCATGCCAAGCAGCGCAAACAGGCACTAGCGATTTTTGAGGCGGCCAAAAATCAGCCCAAGGAGTCTGCATAATGGAGATCGAGAGCGTTCAAACTCAGGTGGCGCGCTTTGCGCAAGTTTATCAGGCCCTCGGTAAAGACAACTTGGCATCGCTTGAAACGATTTACCACCCAGACATTGTGTTTATCGACCCAGCACACCGTATTGAAGGGCTCTCTGCGTTTCTAGCGTACTTTGCTTCCTTGTATCAAAACGTCACTAGCTGTCAGTTTGACATTCACCATACCACGGCGGGGGACAATGATGCTTTCGTGACGTGGACCATGACGTTTTCTCATCCGCGTGTACAACAAGGTAGACCGAGACAGGTGCATGGTTGCTCGCATTTGACGTTTACGGATGGGCGAATCAGTCGTCACCGCGACTATTTTGACATGGGCGAAATGATTTATGAGGCCTTGCCGTTGATGGGTCGACTACTCACTTACATAAAAGCGAGGTTAGGACAATGAAACAGGTTGTGATTACTGGCGCGACATCGGGGATTGGCGAGCAATTAGCGCGAGACTATGCGCGCCAAGGGTGGCGCGTCATTGCGTGTGGCCGTAACCAAGACAAGCTAGATGCGATGCAGCGCGATCATGCTTCTCTCGAGCCGTTAGTGTTTGATGCCACAGACAGGGATCAAACCCACCAAGCGCTCGGTGCCTTATCAGCAAGCTCTGATTTGGTGATCCTAAATGCTGGTACCTGTGAATACATCGACTACGGAAAAATCGATGTACCCTTGTTTAAACGCGTATTCGATATCAACGTGTTTGGCGTCCTTAATTGTATCGAAGCCTTGCAGGCAAGCTTTGTGCCGGGTACCCATTTGGCGATCGTTGGTTCCTCGGCGAGTTACATGCCTTTACCTCGCGCAGAGGCATATGGCGCGTCTAAAGCTGCTATCAGCTATCTCGCCAATACGTTATCGGTTGATCTCGCCCATCAAGGGGTAACAGTGTCACTGATTTCGCCTGGGTTTGTTAAAACGCCACTAACAGATAAAAACGATTTCGCCATGCCGATGCGCGTGACTGTCGAGCAAGCGTCGGCGGCCATTCAAGCAGGGCTTGAGAAACGCAAAGCAGAAGTTCACTTTCCGCGTAAGTTTACCTATTTCCTGAAAATTATCGCCTTACTCCCTACATCATGGCAGATCGCCATTGCTCGACGCATGACAAGGAAACAAGCATGAAAATTGCGATTATCGGCTCCGGTATTGCGGGCCTGACATGTGCCCATTATTTAAATAAGCGTCATGACATTCAGCTCTTTGAAGCCAACGACTATCTCGGTGGCCACACGGCTACCGTTGACGTAGAGGTTGAGAGTGGACGCTATGCGATCGACACGGGCTTTATCGTGTTTAACGATCGTACTTACCCGAATTATGAACGTTTACTGGAAGAAATCGGTGTAGGTCGACAGCCTTCTGAGATGAGTTTTAGTGTGCGTAACGATGAAAATGGTCTGGAATACAACGGACATAGCTTAGCGTCGCTGTTCGCGCAAAAACGTAATGTGGTGAATGTTCGGTTTTACCGTTTCTTAGCCGAGATTATGCGTTTTAACCGTTTGGCGCGTGAGGCTCATCAGCGCGGCCAAGCGTCAGATACATTGGCTATGCACACCTTGGGGGAGTTCCTTAACCAGCACGGATTTAGCGACTATTTTTGTCAAAACTATATCTTACCGATGGGGGCGGCAATATGGTCCTCCACACTTTCAGATATGCGCGGATTTCCTCTGGCATTTTTCCTCCGTTTTTTCCAAAACCACGGCTTGCTGGATATTACGAATCGCCCGCAGTGGTACGTCATTCCGGGTGGCTCGCGTGAATATGTTAGAAAGCTTACCCCAGCGTTTGCTGAAAAGATCCAATTAAACACCCCCATTAGGCAAGTAACCCGTCACCAGCACGGCGTTGTGCTCACCACAGAGAGTGGCGAGTATCAGTTCGATCATGTCATTTTTGCTTGCCATAGCGATCAAGCCCTGTCGATGCTAGCCGATCCCTCAACGGCTGAACGTGAAGTGTTAGGCGCAATTCCGTATCAAGATAACGAGGTGGTGCTCCATACCGATACCTCATTACTTCCCACTCGCAAAGGGGCATGGGCGAGCTGGAACTATCATCTGCCCGTGTCAGAAGATATAGACACGCAACCTGCAGCTTTGACCTACAATATGAATATATTGCAGTCAATTCAGGCGCCTGAAACCTTCTGTGTCACGCTAAATCAAACGGATCGAATCGATCCGAGTAAGATTTTACGGCAGTTTGTGTATGCGCATCCGGTATTTAATACCGAAAGCGTCGCCGCGCAGCAACAGCGCCATCGAATTAATGGCCAGCAACGAAGCTGGTTCTGTGGCGCCTACTGGTACAACGGCTTCCATGAAGATGGTGTGCGCAGTGCGCTCGATGTAGTTGAGGAAATGAGTTAGTGAGTACAGTGGCAGAATCACTTCAAAGCGGGCTTTATGTCGGCCAAGTTCGACACCGACGCTTTACGCCGATCAAACACGCCTTTAACTATCCCGTGTTTATGCCTCTGATTGATTTGGATGAGCTAAGCACACTGGCGGCGCGTGTGCGCGGCTTTCGACTCGGGAAGTGGGGGTTCGCCGCCTTTCATCATGCCGACTATTTCGCGGGGGAGTCGGACACCAAAGCGGCTTGTCTCGATAAACTCTATGCGCTAACCGGTGAGCGCATTGCCGGCAAAGTCTACGCATTGTGCCAACTTCGCTATTTGGGCGTGTACTTTAGTCCCGTGAACCTTTATTACATCTATGACACAGATAATCAGTGGCGGTATGTATTGGCTGAGGTGAGCAATACCCCTTGGGGAGAAAAGCATTTTTATGCGATACCAGCGGGGAAGCGCTGGCAGCATGATAAAGCCTTTCATGTCTCGCCATTCAACCCGATTGAGCAACGGTATCACTGGCGACTCAAGCCGCTAGGTGAACGTGTGCATGTGCATTTAGAAGCGCACCGAGATGATCGAGAGTTCGATGCCACGTTAGGCATGAAGCGGCGCCCCTTTACCACGCAAACCCTCAATAAACTATTGATCCGAACCCCGATCGAGACAGTAAAAGTTCTCATTGGTATTTATTGGCAGGCGCTCAAATTATGGATAAAGGGCGCACCGTTTTATCCGCACCCAGGTGCGAAGAAGGAGTAATTATGTCTGCGACGGACGTTTCTCAAACTCAACGCACGCTGACACGCAAAGAGCATTATGCTAAGCAGTTGGTTTACACGTTACTGGCACATGTTAAAGATGCCTGTATTTCTTTGGTCGACGAGCAGGGGCAAACCTTACAATGTGGTGATCCACAAGCTAGCCTTCATGCCTCTGTGCTCGTCCACGATCCGCGCTTTTACACACGTATGTTGACTGGTGGAAGTATTGCTGCCGCTGAAGCGTACGTGGATGGTTGGTGGGAATCTCCTAATCTGACCGATGTGATCCGTGTCTTTGCTCGCAACCTACCTGCCATTGATCGCATTGAAAAACACACTGGTTGGTTGGTGAATCTTGGCAACAAGCTGGCACACTGGCGAAACCGCAATGAAAAAGACACCGCACGTCGAAATATTTCAGCGCATTACGATTTGGGTAATGATCTCTACCGCCACTTTCTTGATGAGCAGATGCTCTATTCTAGCGCTATTTATACCGAGAACACCGTGAGCTTGGAAGCGGCACAAGTGGAGAAAATGGACCGCCTTTGTCGGCAACTCAAGCTCAAACCATCGGATCACTTAATTGAGATTGGGTCGGGCTGGGGAGCAATGGCGATCTACGCGGCCAAAGAGTATGGTTGCCGCGTCACCACTACGACGATTTCGGAAGAGCAGTATGCTTGGGCAAAAGCTCGGATCGAACAAGCGGGTCTGCAAAACCAAATCACCTTGTTAAAAGAAGATTACCGCGATCTTGACGGTGAGTACGATAAGCTCGTTTCGATTGAAATGATCGAAGCGGTAGGTAAAGAGTATCTCGATACCTTTGTGAAAAAGTGTCAATCGTTACTCAAACCTGAGGGACTGATGGCCATTCAAGCCATCACTATTGCCGATCAGCGCTATGAACACTACAGCCGGAATGTGGACTTTATCCAAAAGCACATTTTTCCTGGTGGCTTCTTACCATCAGTGAATGTATTGCTGGATCATTTTACCGCGCAGACCGATTTTGTGATGCGTGATTTAAAAGATATTGGTATCGATTACGCCAATACACTCGCCGATTGGCATCAGCGCTTTAACCAAAACGCAGATACGCTACAAACCTTTGGCTATGATGAACGCTTTGCGCGTTTGTGGCGATACTACTTCTGCTACTGCGAGGGGGGATTCCGCGAGCGCACCATCAGCGCTGTGCAGTTGCTGTTTAGTCGCCCCGCTTGGCGTGAGGCCTAACATCATGCGCTTTGTGGTGATCTCCCTGCTTTTTAACGTGTTTTGGTTCACGGCGGCGTTGGGGCAAAGTAGCACCCAGTGGTTGCTAGTCGCCATGCTTGCCGCGGCGATTGTCTATCAGCGCGATGTCCTTTGGGCGATCATCACCTTAACGCCGATAGGCCTTGTCGGTGACAACGTGTTAATCCATTTTGGCTGGCTTGCCACTGAACCTGCATCAGCGTGGATGCCAGTGTGGCTGGGTCTACTTTGGTGCGGGTTCTGCGCCTTCGTTTGGTTGTTGCGTGAGATCATTCTCGCCCATTCTCTATGGGCGATGAGTCTGATTGGCGCTTTGGGTGGCGCGAGCAGTTATGTTGCTGGAGAACGGCTTGGCGCGATTGTTTTTCCGCAACCTTGGCTCACCACAAGTCTCGTTCTGGTGGCGGTATGGGCGGTGTACAGTGTGATCTTTATCCACCTCACACGTTGGCTGGTAGAAAAAACACAGTCAACGACGTTGGCCTCAGGAGGTGAGTGATGAAAGCTATTCTGCTTGTGGGCTGGCTTACCTTAATCCTCTCGTGGCCGAGTTCTGCCGAGACGGCATCTCCTACTATGGAGAATGCATGGCAATCTTGGCCCCAAGTTGGCAAGGCAACACTCACATGGGGCTGGTGGACGATCTATCGCTCCGAGTTGCGTGCACCTGACGGAGAGTATCAACCACAACAGCCACATGCATTGGTGATTACCTATGCTCGAGATATCAGCGACAAACGGCTGATGGAAGCGACGGACGATCAGTGGCAGCACCTTGGGTTCTCTGCATCGCAACGCGCAGTGTGGCTGGAAACAATCTCGCCAGCTTGGGGCGATATCAAGGAGAACGATCGTCTCGCTTTTGTCCGTACTCGGACCGGCGGTACATTTTATTACCAACGCGCGGACCAAAACTGGCAGCTAACACTTAACCTGACCGATAAGGCATTGGCCGACGCCTTCTTGGCCATTTGGTTATCAGAAAATACCGATTACCCCGATCACCGTAAAGCATTATTAGGAGAGCCATCATGATTCTACCGATGAGGCAGATCCGGCAGCGTATTCAGTGGGCCTTGCTCGCCGTAGCGGCGCTTCTGTTGACAGCGTGTTCAGCGGACATTGAAGACTACAAAGCTCGTACCCCTGCGTTTGACTTGTTTGAGTATTTTGAAGGACACACAAAAGCATGGGGTATGGTGCAAGATTTTTCTGGTGAGCAACGTCGGCGTTTTGAGGTAGATATCATTGGTACTGTGGATGGCGATACACTGACACTCGACGAGTCCTTTGTGTATGACGACGGCGAGACCCAAACGCGTGTTTGGACGATTACCCGCCACGCAGACGGCACCTATTCAGGGACCGCCGGAGATATCGTGGGCACTGCGACAGGGGTTGTCGAAGGGAATGCGTTAAATTGGCGCTATGATTTGGTTGTGCCCGTTGGCGATAGCGAGTATCAACTGCACTTTGACGACTGGATGTTCCGACAAGATTCAGACCATTTGTTTAATGTCACCTCGATGCGCAAATGGGGAGTTGAAGTTGGGAAAGTGACGCTGTTTTTCCAACGTATCAACAAGGAGGGCTAATTAGCCCATCCCTCTGGCTAAGCCGATCGCGCGTTGTAAGATCCACCGGAGTAACTTAGGGATCGGCGTTTTTAGTTCGTTCTCGGTATAGGCGATGATCGCGAGCGCGGCATCAGGTTTGGCGTAACGCTTGAGTGCCTTGGTAATGATGCGCCTGTCATTCATGTGAGGCTGTTGGCTTGTCATGCCTGCCATATCTCGGAACAAAGGTTCATAGCCGTTGTTATACAAGAAATGTTCAATGTCTTTATCCGGCAAAACGGTAAGCCTGACGCCCTCCGGCTGATTCTCAATCTGTCCGCGCGCTGTTGCGGCATACTTCTTCCCGGCCATATCACCATCGGCGACGAGGTGCCATTCAATCCCCAAGGCTTTGGCGGTTTTGATTAATGGACGTAGACCGCTTTGTGCAAATTCAATTAAGTGGACGCCTTCGGCAGCGAGGTCATAACCTTGCAAGCGAGCGAGCTCATTAAATAACCAAATCTCCGTCTCGCCTTCAACCAACAGCCAGCAGCGCGCAAACAAGGCACTGGGGCGATGAAAGCGGACATGAAAGGTAACGCGACGGCGTTCATCTTTACTTAACAGCTGTGAGGGGACTTGGTGGCTGCGTGTTTCGGTCGGATGGCGTACCAATCTTCGGATATGATCAAGTTGAACCCCCGCCAAAAGATCACCACTATTGGTGGTCAGTATTTTTTGCATCGGCATCAACTGGATAAGGCGCCAAGCTTGATTCAATAAGGTGGGGTGCAGGCGACCTTCAGGATCCTCAAATACCATGATCGGTCGCGCATTTCGCTTAAGCTGCTTTGGCCCTCTCGCCCGCACAAATGCGCTCAACAGTCCCATCAGGATAAGGTGGCTTTGATTGGAGGTATTGTTGGCCACCGCTTCTAAGGGATGCATTTGATTATGGGTAAAAGCTAGCGTTCCGGGAGCATGGATGGGATAGGGAGGGCGGTCGTGCTCTTGCACGGCAAAGTAATGATCTAGCAGTTGCCGCATCGCATGTAGTCCGCTCTTAATCTCTCCTTTATTAACGTGTCCGGGCATCATTAACAACCGGCGATAGGTATTATCGAGCCGTTGCTCAAGGCGAGTATTGTCTTTGGTCACTGTTTGTCCGGGCACTCGCATGCGTCTTGCATCGCGTACCCGCACCACAGGGTGGATCTGCATGAGATGCTGTGCCAGCGCATCGCTCTCGATATCTTGAATGACATCGCCCTGACTGGATAGAAACTCGCGACGTACGTGGACTTTGCTTTCTTCTGTGGTGGCGCTCAAGCGATAATCGAGAGTACGGCAACCCTCATGCTCGCCATTCCACACCGGTGTAAAGCGTCGATAGCGGCGAGCTTTATGTTCGCCAGCAAAGCTTTCTTGCCAACGCAGTACGATTTGAAATTGTTGTTCTGGGGCAATCCCTAGGGTGTGGTCAACATGAAAGTCCGAGCGTTTGAAGCTAGGGCGATCACCACTAGGATGCAACGCGATTTCTAATGCGTCGAGAAGGGAAGATTTACCCCACGCGTTTTCACCGATTAAAACGGTGAGTTCATCAACTTGTAGTGACAGGCGCTTAATGCCACGAAAGCCTGCTATTTCAATCCGGTCTAGTCTCATCGTCACCTCTCATTTACTGTATGACAGTTCTTGTTGAAAGGAAATAAACCCGGTGACGATTTTGTGCTATATCGCTGATTTATTGTCTTTATCTTATCATCTGATAGTCGTTTTAAATTGGCTTTTGAAGTAGGAGTGCACTGAAAACCCTGCTAAAGTGTTAAGACTTTATAGGTCCCCATTTGCGTCGCACGTCGTCAGCTCCTTACGACGTTCCGTGATGTAGATTAAGAGAAGCACTATGTTGTCGTTTGAAGCGTTACAGGTTTTAGATGCCATTGAGCGAAAAGGCAGTTTTGCCGCCGCAGCGGAGTCACTTAATCGAGCCCCTTCCTCACTGAGCTATCAAGTTCAAAAGCTGGAAGATGAGCTTGGACTAGTGATCTTTGATCGGTCCGGTCACCGCGCGACATTTACCGACGCCGGCCATTTATTGGTAGAGCGCGGACGCTTATTACTGAACGCGGCCGATGAGATGATTGCCGATGCGGCGTCGTTAGCTCATGGATGGGAGCTCGAAATTCGGCTTGCCTACGACGGTTTGTTTAAAAGTGCGTTCTTTTTCCCGCTCATTGAGCGCCTTGCCAATAAAAGCAGCACGCGTTTGAAACTGTCAGAAGAAATTCTTGCCGGGTGCTGGGAATCTCTCGCGCAAGATAGAGCAGATGTGCTGATTGCGCCGATCCCAGCGTCAGTTCCTCAAGGGATCAAGGTACAGCCTTTGGGGGAAATGAGTGCGTACTGGGTTGCCACGCCTGACCATCCCATTCATAAGGAATCGCGACCTGTCGACCCGGATATTCGGGCTGGTTATCGGGGAGTTGCGGTTGCCGATACTGCACGCGGCATGCAGCCGATTACCTACAATGTGTTGGAAGATCAACCGCGTTTAACCGTCAGCTCGATGCATGATAAGTATCAAGCGATATTGGCAGGTCAGGGGATTGGTACTTTACCGTGGTTTTGGGTCCAAGATGACTTGAAAGCGGGTCGCCTTAAGCTATTGAAGGGCAGTACACCTTTCGAGTTAAAGATGGGACTCGCGTGGAAGCGCAACCGTATGGGCAATGCGAAATCTTGGTTGGTGCGGCAAGTCCCTAAGCTGCTTGCTCCCTATTTGCAAGCCGGTGACATTCCAATTGATACGCCGTAGTCGGTTTATGCATCTTGGTTTTTATGTAGTGGCAGCAGCATATCCACCACGCCGTCTGCCATTTGCACATCAATACTAAAACCGCACTTTTGTGCTAATCCAATCATGCCTCGGTTCGCTGGCATCGTCATACCGGTAATGCGAGACAGGCCGGCCTGTTTGGCGTAATCGATGATCGCAGTCATCAATATACTGCCAAGGCCAACGCCTTTTAAATCCGAGCGCACTAACACGGCGAACTCGGCTTCTGTATTTTCAGGATCGGCCAATAAACGGACCACTCCCCAGATTTCTTCTTGTCCAGAAGGGGAGGTATAGGTCGCTACTAGTGCCATTTCTCGGTCATAGTCAATCTGAGTGAGGTTGGCGAGGGCCTCATGGTTGAGTTCACCCACGTCAGAGAAGAATCGCCGATAAAGATCCTCCTCCGATACTTGCTCTACAAACGCTTTGTGGGTCGGCTCATCTTCGGGAAGAATCGGACGTAATAGCAATGTATCGCCATTTTTTAAGGTGACCTGCTGCTCGAGTTCTTTAGGATAGGGGCGTATCGCCAAACGTTGATGCTGACTACCGGCGTAATCACGCAGTTGTAGGGAGGCGTCTAATACGGTGAGCTCGTCGCCCGCGACTAATAGTGGGTGAATATCCAGTTCGTTAATTTCCGGGCAGTCAATAATCATCTGTGACAGTGTCACTAAAAAGCGGCACAAGCTGGGCACATCAATGGAAACGGGGAAGCCGCGCTGTTTGATTTTGCCAGACTTGATCGCGCCAATTACCAAATAGCGTGCTAATGCCATATTGAGCGGAGGGATCGCCACCGCAGCATCTTTGGTCACGTCCCAGTCCGAACCACCTTCACCCAATAAGATAATGGTGCCAAACACGGGATCATTAGTGATTGTCACTCTTAACTCTTGCGCACCGGCGCGGGGAGCCATGGATTGAATCAGTAAGCCTTGAATGCGTGCGTTTGGATACGTCATAGACACGCGGTCCAAAATAGCTTGTGAAGCATTCGCTACTTCAGCAGCTGTGCGCAAATTGAGCATCACGCCTTGTACATCCGATTTATGCTGGATATCCGGCGATCTCAGTTTCACTGCAACTGGATAGCCCACTTGCTCGGCAATTTGCGCCGCTTCGACCGGATCACTCGCCAGCCAGGTGGACATGACGTGCAAGCCATACGCTTCAAGAAGAGGGCGGACTTCATGTGTGGTGAGAGTGAGGTGCTCAATATCTTCGGCTTGATCGATAAAGGCGCGAACTGCCGGCAAGTCGTAGTCTGTTTGTCCGGTGGACGTGGGCGTTTCCATCAACTGCTTTTGGTTACGCCGGTACTCTACCAAATGCATGTAGGCGGTAACGGCGCTTTCTGGCGTACGATAGGTCGGGTAGCCAGCATGGGTAAATGCTAGTCGAGCAACGGTGGCGTCATCGCCTTCGCCTTGCCAGTTGGTGAGAATATTAAAACGCCGCGCGCGCGGATTTTCCTTGAGAGCAGCGATAATGGCTTTCGCGGTAGCCAGCCCCGGCGCCGTGACGGAGGGTGAATGCATGATAAGCAGTGCATCAGCATCATCACTCGCCAAGAGAATATCGATAGCAGCTTGGTATCGTTGTGTGTCCGCATCGCCCACGATATCGATCGGGTTGGTACGCGACCAACTTGCGGGTAATACCTGATTCAATGCTTCAATAGTTTTCTCACTAAGAGACGCCAATTTACCGCCCGAATCCATCAGTGTATCGACTGCCATGACAGCAGGGCCGCCGCCATTGGTAATAATGGCCAAACGCTCGCCACGTAAAGGAACGGAGTGTGACAAGGTTTCGACTGCGGCAAATAGCTCGTGAGTGTTATTTACGCGCAGCATCCCCGAGCGACGAATGGCCGCGTCATAGGCGGCATCGAGGCCCATGTTGGTATGGCTCAGTTGTTCCAAGGCCACCGAGCCACCGCGAGTGCGGCCACTTTTTAGCACCAAAATACGTCGGTTACGTGCCGCGGCACGAGCAGCGGAAATAAACCGTCTCGCATCACGGATTGAGTCGACATAGAGCAGAATGGCATCGGTTTTACTGTCACGACACAGATAATCCAATAACTCGGGAAAGTCGATGTCGCAGGCTTCGCCGAGTGAAATAAAGGTCGAGAAGCCGATTCGCTTATTTTTGGCCCAGTCTAAAATCGTGGTACAGACAGCGGCGGATTGAGAAATAAAGGCAATGTTTCCTTTATTGGCAGACACAGGTGCAAACGACGCATTCAAATTCAGCCAAGGCAGAATCATCCCCAGACTGTTTGGTCCAAGCACCCGCATGGTGTAGCGCGCCGCAATGGCCTGCATGCGCGAAAAGTGACTTTCGCCTTGCTCATTAAATTGCCCGCGCATGCCCGCTGCTAGCACGATCACTAACTTGACGCCACGTTCGCCCAGCTGTTCGATGAGGCTAAGATTGTACTCGCCACGGGTACATAGGATAGCTAAGTCAGGCACTAATGGCAGTGCTTCGATGGTTTTGTAGGCCAGTATCCCCGCAACCGCTTGATATTTCGGCGTGACGGGCATGATTGGACCTTGAAATCCCCCCGATTGCAGATTGCGAGTCACCACATACCCAGCACGGTTAGCTCGGTCTGAGGCACCAACAACCGCGATTGATTTGGGTTTAAGCAACTGATCAATCCCTGACATAACGCTCCCCCTTTGCGTGGCATGATAAGCCGAGAAACAGGACAGATTGTCAGCTAGTGTATCTATTCATGCTTGAATTCAGCGGTTTTTTTTAACGCAATGTGATCTGTGCGGAGCAGAATTTATTCAACACGATACACTGAAAAACAGGCAGGGGTGGCCATCTGTGAGCTGCAGCCGAAACCTTACGCCGCCACCTAAGTTTTTATTGAATGGTTGTTAGGTCGGGGGCACAATGACACAAACTTGGATAACTGACAGAATTGCAATGAAAAAATTGGCCTTATTGGCTGTTGCCGCGCTCTTGACGGGATGCAGCGGTGGCGGCGTCACTACCGAAATTTATAGTCAGACCATTGAGTCGACCGATACCCGTGCGACAGAACAGCCAGAGATGGCGAAAGCGGAGCCGATGCCACAAGCTCAGCCAAAGCCTGCGCCTAAAAAGCAAACGGTAAAACCCGCGAAACAAGGGCCGGGCTATACTATTCAAGTTGTGGCACTGAGTCACGATCGTGGATTTAGCGATTACGCTAAACGCTTACCCAGCGATCAGCCGCTTTGGAGCAATAAAAAAATGGTCGATGGTTTGCCTTGGTACACCTTGCTTTATGGCGAATACCCAACCCGAGATGCAGCCAAGCAAGCGATTCAGGCGCTTCCACAAACAGTGCGCCAATATGGACCATTTGTTCGCTCCATTGCGGATATCAAACGGTCGTCCAACCCACAAATGGTGCGCGTTAACTAAGCGCACCATTTTCTGAACAGGCCGGCGATTTGCCGGCTTTTTTGTGTGTGGTGAGTAACGCATAGTTGAGCGCCTGTGATGGGCTGCATTCACTTGTATAATTGACAAGCAATCGGCTATCAAAGCGGACATAAAAGCTGTTTGGATAATGAAAGCTAGCGAACAATTGTCTACTATGGCTTAAAAGTCAGCAAAATACGTGCATGGCACGTCTTGTGAGAAAATGATGAGTAAAATAAACCTTCTTTTGCTGTGTGGTGGCGGTGGCGCTGAACATGCGATTTCTTTGATTTCGGCTCAGTACCTTGAGTCACAACTGGCAAAAATGCCGCGAGTGAAAGTCCATAAAGTGGAAATGACCGATCAAGGTTGGCATTTAGCGGATGGCATGCGCTGCCATTTGGATACCGATGGCATGCTGTGTAGCAAGGTAGAACACACCCAAATCCATTATGTGGTGCCTTGTATTCACGGCTTTCCCGGTGAGACAGGCGATATTCAATCATTGTTAGAAATCACAGGTTTGCCGTATCTCGGCTGCGGACCTGAAGCGAGCCGAGTGTGCTTTAATAAAATTACCTCTAAGTTATGGTTTGACGCCCTCGGGATTCCGAACACACCTTATGTATTTTTAACCGATCAAAGCCCAAGTAGCTTGACTCGGGCACGTACTTTTTATGACGAGCAAGGGGCCGTTTTTGTAAAAGCGGCAAGTCAGGGATCCAGCGTGGGCTGCTACCGTGTGGCGAAAGAAGATGAGCTAGACGCGCGAATTGCAGATGCGTTTACGTTTTCAGACCAAGTACTTATCGAGAAAGCGATTAAACCACGTGAGCTTGAAGTCGCCGCATTTCACATGGGAGAGGATGTGATTGTCACCCCACCGGGCGAAATCAGCTGTCCTGAGGACACCTTCTACACCTACGAGGAAAAGTACAGCGACGGCAGCCACAGCAATACGCACATTGAAGCGGCAAACCTCACGAATGAACAAATAGAGGCGATTCAGCAGTATGCGCGTCAAGCGTTTGTGCACCTACGCTTAAAAGATTTGTCTCGTATCGACTTCTTTTTGAGTGACGATAACCAAATCTTACTTAATGAAATCAATACTTTCCCAGGAATGACCCCTATTTCGATGTTCCCCAAATTGGTAGAACATCATGGTTATCCTTTCCACGAATACCTCGCCCAATGTATTAGCAAGGCAACAGGCAAACGGATGATTTAGGCGCTACTCTGTAGGCTTTTTATGTCGGTAACGTGCTTTGGCTTGCTCACTGGCTTCGCGGTTGCCGACATATTGCGCCGGCATAGCCGGGCTTTTCCAACGGCCCAGATGTTGGATTTGCTTGATACTTAATCCCTGCTTTGCCAGCGCTTTACTGGCTCCCACGCGGGGTGATTGTCCAGAAAACACCACTGATTCCCCTAACACGTCACTGGCGCGGCGAAAAACGCGATAAATTGACGAGGGGTCTAACGGCGTGTCGCCTAAGTGGCCATGCTTATTAATTCGTCGCAGTAGGGGGCCTTGATGGATCCCACTGTACTCGAGCCAAGTAGCGAGTGTCACTGCAGTTTGTTCAGATAGCACAACCCGTTGCTCGCCAATCATCATATAGGCCTTTTCGCCGTCATACAGAACATCTTCTGCGGCGAGTGCAGCGAGTTCACTGCGTTTGAGTAAGCCCTCATAACACAATGACCAAATCAAAAGATCACGAATATCGCGTAGTCGCTTGCTTGACTGGAAATGCTCTCTAAGTGCTGACAGGTGTCTTTTTCTAAATGGCGCGGCTTCTTTTGCTTCTGGGAGTTTCGCGGCAAGTAACCGCGCCATGGCATATTTCACTTCGCGATGCTTACTCGGATCTCGCTGACGGTGTAAGCGATGTACCAAGCCTACAGTGACAATAATTCGGCGAATCGCCGATACTTTTCGCTGTTGGGAGGTGAGTTCCGCAAATCGACGCAGCGTTATCACTGCGCAGGGTAACGCCGTGACATGTTGGCTTTGACAAAAAGAAACAAAAACTTGCCAATCATTTCGATAGCTCAGTAGTGAGTTTCGACTATACCGAGACTCTGTCACGCTATCCCAATCGTCAATGGAGAGTGTGCCCTGATTAAATCTTTGAATGCTCGCACTTAAATTGTTGTTATCAATGGGATTAATCTTCTTCATAACGCACTATAACTTTTATTGTTTGTACCTATATTATCATCAACCACAGAGTGAAACTTGAAACATATCGCACTTTATATACTCACCTGTCTGTCAAGGTCTGAAAATGAGTGAAAATCCTCGAACTCAACGTGATAATAGTCTAAAAATTTATTAGGTTCGTAACTCATAATAGGTAGATTACTGTTGTGGGAACGGCATCAGGAGGAAACTATGACCCAACGCCTTTTTCACCGTGGTTACGCCATTGAGAAAGTAGAAGGCTCTGGTGATATCCAAGAGGTGTATCGTGCGCGGCTAGGCGGTAAAGTTGTGTCTGGCAGCTTAACTGGCGTCAAAAAGTCGATTGAGTGGTGGGTCGATACCAGCATGGTGACTGATCCTGCCGAGTTTGATGCGCTTGCTCGTAAACAAACCCGCCAAGTTGAAGAGTACAAAGGGTTTCGCCTGATGAATGACGATCCCGAGAAAGACGAAAAGGGCTGGTACATGATGGTTCGGGGAAATCTGATGAAAGGAACCTTACCCGCCCTCAAACTTTATATTGATCGCAACGGCGAAAAACTGCGCGCCTAATACACGCAATGTATACCAACCAATAAGATAAGCGGCTTTATCTGCAAAGCCGCTTTTTGTTTTGGTATAGTCTCACCAAGGTTTTCACATTACGTATACACCATGTCTGACAACAACCGATTAGTTTATTCTACCGAAACCGGCCGCATCAAAGAGGCACCGGAAAAGCCAGTTCGCCCAAAGGGAGATGGCATCGTTCGTATTCAGCGCCAAACAAAAGGGCGCAAAGGGAAGGGCGTTAGCTTAGTAACAGGGCTGGACCTTGAAGACGCGGCATTAAAACTACTCGCCGCCGAGCTTAAAAAGGTATGCGGCTGTGGTGGCGCGATTAAAGACGGCGTTATCGAGATCCAAGGGGATAAACGCGATCAAATCAAAGCCCACCTTGAGAAAAAAGGCCACACCGTCAAACTCGCCGGTGGATAAAAAACGGGCAGCGTATGCTGCCCATTGTCAGTGATTTGTCGTACAGCATGCTGACTAAGGATTACTCTCCGGATCAATCAACACGTCAAAGCGCTCGTTACCGTGAAGTGATTCAAAATCAGCTTCCTCACGAGCCGCCTCACGCAGCGAAGCACTTTCCGCGACTGCGACTTCCAAGTCGGAGATCGCTTGCTCTTCCGCACCAAGACGCGCATAAGCACAAGCACGCTGGAAGAGGGCGTTGGCATTTTTGTCATCCACCTCTAAAACACGATTACTAATACTCAACGCCCAGTGGTATTCACCCATTTCCATCGCGGCATCCGCTTTATGAGTAAGGGCTTCTAGATCACCAGGGCGAATTTTTAAAATCTCATTGTAGATTTCCATCCGTTGTTCTGGCGTTTGTGAATGCTGTGCGCGTAACCAAAGGTTATGGATCTCATTAATCCGTTCAATTTCTTTGTTATTCTCGGCGATGATACGTGTTTTACGTTTCAAATCGCGCTCTAGCGCTTGGAACTTTCGCTCATATTGTTCAGCAATTTCCGATAACTGTTGATCAGCGAGTTCTTTGGTATTGTTCTTGATATCACGCAGCGATTGCCAACCAACTAGAGCGATCAGTGATGCTGCGCCCGCAATCAAATAGAAAAAGTAGGTGACAGTGACATTGGCATAGTTAAGTGATTTGTCCGCTACGTCCAATTCACGGTCGGTAATCTCAACCACCATACGCTTTTCAAGAGCTTGGAAGTCTGTTCTGAGATTACGAATCTCATCCATAACATAGCGTTCCATCAATGGCTTGTCATAAATACTTTGTTCCGCATGCGACTTAGGTTGTGCGGGGGCTTGTTTGGCTTCGCCTTCATCCTCGGCAGACACACTGAAGCTGGTCAATGCGACTAACAGCCAAGCCACTATTTGAGCTCTCATTTTTTCCCTTATTTAACGGTTCGCGTACAAACTAGCAAAACTGTAGCAAACCTTGCAGCACCTAAAAAGGTCAACAGGCGGAAACTGCTGAGATAACACTAAATATAACCCATAAAAGATGATCATTTAGCTTATCACTGCGAGATTGAAGCACCTTAGGTCAAGCGGAGCATTTGAACTGAGTGGATTAAAGAAAGTGGTGATTAGCTATTTTATGGTAAATATACAATTACGTTGAATAGTCGTGTAAATACAGTGAAGAGGACAAAACGTATCGACGAGGAATGCAGGCGCTTGTCTTATTGATGCCAATCTTGATCTGACGGATATGTCATTTAACATAATATACATAATGCGCACTTGATGTATATTATAGCTCAACAGTGTCCGGCTTGAGCACTTTTAAAATAACGACACATCCGCGTCTCTCTAATACGTTCAGTCTTGATTGCACTAGCATAATCGATGATGTCGAGCGCGCCAATTGATCATCCTTGAGGTTTTCTATAGGGTTTAACCAAACACCGTCCATTTTGGGTTTATTCATGATTAAAACCGCATTGGTTGGCTTCGGCTTTTCTGCCAACACATTCCATCTTCCTTTTCTTCACGCGATGTCGCAGTTTGATATTACGGCCGTTGTCTCCAGTAAGCCCGAGAACGTCAGGCTGCATTTACCCCAAGCGACATGCTACGCAGATATTAATACGCTGCTTGAGCATGAAAGTCCTGATTTGGTCGTCATTACCACACCCAATCATCTGCATTATGAGCACGCACGCCAATCACTCGAAGCCGGTTGCCATGTTCTGGTGGAAAAGCCATTTGTCACGCGCAGTGAAGACGGTCTTGCTCTGGCAAAATTGGCGGATGAAAAAGGCCTAATCCTCTGTCCTTACCATAATCGCCGTTGGGATGGCGACTTTCTGACTCTCCAATCGCTGCTAGAAAACGATGAGCTTGGTGATATTAAAGTCATGCATTCAAGCTTTAACCGCTATCGCCCAGAAGTAAGGCAACGTTGGCGAGAACTGCCTGGCGAAGGGGCTGGTATTCTTTTCGATTTAGGTTCGCACCTGATTGATCAAGCACTAACCCTGCTCGGAGACCCAAACGCTATTTCGGCACAATGTCGCGCTTTGCGCCCGGGCAGCCAAACAACTGACTATTTTCAGCTCACGTTGCATTACCCAGATAGCGAAGTGATATTGAACTCTAGCCCATATCGGTCAGGTACCACAGAGCGCTTTACGGTACACGGCGAAAAGGCAACCTTCTCTTGCGACGGGTTAGATATTCAAGAAGACCAACTGCGTGCAGCCATGTCCATATTGGACAAAAACTTTGGTACTCAGTCGCATGAAGCAACGCTAGAGAAAGGTGACAGCGTCACTAAAATGACTTGTTCATTACATACTGGCCAATACCAGCAACTTTTTACTTTACTGGCAGAGTCGATCACACATCAACGCCCTTCCCCGGTGAGCGCCGAATCAGCGACTAAGGTAATTTACGCGATTGAACTTGCTCAACGTGCATCGGAAACCGGCAGCCGCCAGACATGGCAATATTCGCTATAAAGGATATCTCCACTACCAATCGCCCCAAGAGTTATAACCGCTTGGGGCACCGCACTTTCTGCCCACCACATCTAGACACCACACGGTATGATACCTGTTGTCTTGGCTACTGATATATCTTTGACCACCAGATAGTGTGTTGAATTTGTGATTAACATATAAAGTTATAGTGCATTAAGGGAGTAAAATAAAGCCCGAACTCATATCGGGCTGGAAGGCATCAAAAGAACCACTGGTAACCAATCATCATTAACAGCACCCAAAAAACCGATAAGCGCCATTTAATGAGTGCCACTAAGCCAACGGCTATCGGGATTAAATCAGTCCACTGGCTATACGCCGATACCCATACGGGTTGATAAAGTGCTGCCGCTAAGAGTCCGACAACACTGGCATTAATCATGATAATAGCCCCCGCCAATCTAGGCTGCGATTTAACGGCCTCCCACACGGGCAATACACCAAACATCAATAACGCACCGGGTAAAAAGATTGCGACTGTGGCGATAATACTGCCCCATATTGGCGATAGTCCTTCAACCGTCGCACCAAGATAGCTGGCCATGGTAAACATCGGACCTGGCACTAATTGTGCGGCGGCGTAGCCTTCAATCAATGCAGAGTCTGTGACAACGTCACCCACAATGGGCTCTAACAACGGCAGCACCACATGGCCGCCGCCAAATACAAAACTTCCCGCTTGGTAGAACAGGTTGAAGACTTGTACCGGCAGGACACTATTGAAAAGCCAAGGAACCGTGAGTAAAAATCCAAACAGGCTGAGAATGATCCCGCTGCGCCGTTGCGCGTGCGCCATCGATATCGAAGCCGTCTGAATACTGGTTTGTTTAAAACCAATAGCACCGATCATGCCAGCGAGTAAGATGGGGAGTACTTGGTAAACAACGCCAGACGGCGACACTAGTAGCCATACCGTGGTGACAATTGCAATCACCGCTGTAGTGAACGAGTGGATGAATTTTCGCCCCATCGATATAGTCGCGTCAATCACCACAACCACAGCCAATAACTTAGCCGCGCTAATCAGTGTGCTTATCCAACCCGCCGTATCATTGCTGCTAAACATCGCTGCTGCGGTTAATAACGCGAAAGAAGGCAACGTAAACGCGATAAATGCCCCCAATGCCCCCCAATAACCAGCGCGCTGATAGCCGATATACATGCCAAGCTGACTACTACCTGGTCCCGGCAAAAACTGGCTGATCGCTAAACCTGACGCAAACGTCTCTGCACTCAGCCACTGCTTCTCTTTCACAAAAACGCGCTCGAAATAACCGATATGCGCCGCAGGGCCACCAAATGACATACAGCCCAAGATAAAAAACTGCTTGAGTAATTCGATCATGTCCACCTCCAGCCTGAATTCTATCCATGTTAGCCCATGAATATAAACAGATATCATCGATTGATAAAATGAATACAATTAATAAATAGTTGATAATCATTCCCAGTAACTCCCTATCTGTAATTAAATTACAGCAACTGTAGTGAGTGCTTACAACTCACGCTATCCATTGTTTATACTGGCAAACAATAAGCTCAAGTTATTGATAAATATTTATTTTGTTTTGTTGTAGATAACAGGAAGGCGATAGGTGAATACGTTATTAGCCATATAAAGATTGAAGCGATAAACGATTTTGGCAGTTGGTGGGTTGTCACGTTTGGATAGTATTTTATGAAATAAGTGCAATACCAACTTTGAGTATCTTAACTATGACGTGACGGTGTCACTAAATGATACCCTGCTCTCCCGAGCTGGATTGAACTGTGGTACGCTTCTGGCTATCAACTTTCAGGGAAGCGTAAGTAATGCTTGATCACCTCCAACAAATTGTTGTTTTGGCTACCGTGGCTCAAGAACAACACTTCACCCGCGCAGCAGAACGGTTAGGGATTTCAAAGTCTCAAGTCAGCAAGCAAGTGCGTTATTTGGAAGACAGGTTGGGGGTGCAATTGGTGCAGCGGAATACGCGCTCAGTGTCGCTAACGGAAATCGGCGCACAATACGCCGACTATGGTGCGCAACTTATGGCAACGCTAGACGAAGCGGAAGCCATGGTGGCAGGTTATCGTGACGAAGTAACAGGTAAATTGCGTATCGGTGTCGCACAGTCATTTGGTAACACGCTGATCACTCGCAGTTTTGCCACATTTCGGCAAAAGTACCCTGCGCTCGATCTCGATATTACACTATTTGATCATCGCCCTAATCTGGTTGAAGAAGGCTATGATTGCTGGGTCGCGATCCATGAACAACCGCCGGAGGGAATGGTGGCTCGCAAGCTCGCAGATTGCCAATTTAAACTGGTTGCCTCGCCGGACTATTTAGCTCGGCAAGGAACACCAAGTCAATTAAGTGATTTGAGGCATCATGATTGTATCACTTATCAAAGTCGCGAACGCAGCTATGATAAATGGCCATTCAATAAAGCAGGCAATGGGCAAGTCGTTCGCGTATCGGGCCGCTACAACATCAATAATGCCCCTGCCGTGCTTGAAGCTGTAAAAGCGGGGATGGGGATTGCCTATTTAGCGACCTACCTCCTCGATGATGAACTTCAAAAAGGTGAGCTGGTTGAGATCTTACCAGACTGGCGTCCCTGCCTCGCGCTCCCGATTTATATCGTCTATCCTCGCCGCAAACATTTAGCCCCTAAAGTGCGCGAGTTTATCGACTTTATGCTCGAAGAAGTGGGCGATCCGCCCGTGTGGGATCGCCTTCACGCTAGCAATAAGTGACATTGTCACTCTTAATTTATCGATATCGTCGCTTGATCGCTGGCGGCACGTTGCGCATTGATCACCGGGTTCGCGTACATCTGACGAATATAATCGCGTGCTGCCTCGGGTGCTTGCGCCAACTTTTGTTCAAACAGCGCGCGCTCTTCGGCGGTAACACTGTCATGCGCTTCCCCCGCAGCGATATAGTTAGCAGGGTAAAGTCGATATAAACAGTGAATTTGGCGATCGATATCTGACGCTAGCGTCTCTGGTGTTGCTTGTGACACCGTCACGGGCGCACCGAAGGCGACATGAACTTGACGCTTCTGCCCCACAATGCCTTTTACAATGGTTTGAATATCTTCAAATTCACTCTTTTCATAAGCGCCCAAACGATTGACGGCATCTAGCTCAGTCGCTTTGTCTAAGTCGCAAGGATCATTTTGATATGAGATGGCCACCGGCACGATATTTAGCGCCTGCATGTACTCATCAAAGGATTGCTTGTTTTTGCGCCCTTCCATGTAGAACATCTTGAGGATGGCAGGATCGGTCATGTCTAATCCTGTTTTTGCACGCCCTTCACGCTGAGCAATCCAGATAGACTGGCCTTCATCTAATGAATGGCGTATGTACGCCGACAGCTGAGAGAGCGATTTCATCATTTCACGCGGCGCTCTGGCGGAGCGTTTGACGATAAAGCTCTTATTTAACTTCATCAGCTCGGTCGCACAGGGTTTACGCAATAGATTATCACCAATAGCGATACGCACTGTATCTAAGCCTTGCTGATGCAAACACCAATTGACCAGCGCGGGATCCATCGCAATATCACGATGGTTAGAGACAAAGAGATACGCTTTATCCGGCGAAAGGTGCTCGACCCCCGAAACAGTGACGTTGTCACATGATGTTTTGATCATCTTGCGCATGTAACTCGCTACATGCAGCTGTACGTCTTGTACAGTTTTAATGTTGCGCCACTTTTGGGTAAGGTAAAGTTTAAGTGCGGGCTTAAGTAACCACCCTAGCGGGCCCGAAGCATGAGGATAACGATAGGATAAGATCGCATTGATAAACTCATCGTCTTGGATCAAGCGATGAATCGCTGCAGGTACCTCATCATCATGATAAGGGCGGATGTCTTGGTAAGGATCGTTAACTATTTGCACGTTCTTCCGTTTCATTTGATAAAAACCGCGCCATTCTACGCGGTCAAACAAGGATTCAAAGTTAATCCAGCGACATTTTATAGAGGTTGGAGGTCAGACCTATACTGTACTCATGAGTTCCCTCAATCATATTGGGGCTTGACCTCTTGTTTAAAAGTGCTCAACATTGCCGGCCTGTAAAAATGAGAGCCAGACATGAAGTACACCAGCGAATACACCGCCTATCACCAAGATCGCCTCGTGCTTACCCCGCGAAAGCGTCGCCATACCGCCACTTTCTTATACGTAGAAATCGGTTTAGTTCTCGTACGTCTCGGTAAACACGATATTCCCGTGTACGCTGGCCAAGGCTTTTGGCTTCCGTTTGATTGTCTATACGCACTGATGATCACGCCACACACTAGCCTGCATCAGCTAACGGTATCGCCTAGAGTGACCGTGTCACTTCCTCAGTCTGCGGGCCACGTGATACCCAGCGCATTATTGCATGCCGGACTCACAGCACTTGAGCCGTTATCCGGTGCGAACCAAAACACGCCGGCAACGCGTCGCCTGCATGGGGTATTGCTCGATCAGCTGGTGACGCTATCACCCGCAATCGCAAAGGACGCTAGCTATCAATGTGTAGCGGCCTGTGTTGATCAAGCGAATGCTGGGCGGCCTCTCGAAGGTGACAACGCGCATTTTACCTTCCAGGCCTGCACTCAGCTTACCTATTCAGCGTTGTGCGAGTACCTCACTGTCCGCCAGTTAAGGGCGCAGCTTAAATCCGGCAACAAGTTGGAAGCTGCGGCAACGTCGCTTGGGCTATCTTACGATGTCGCCCTTGCGCTATCCGACGAATATCACGCTGTACTCGCTTAATCAGAGAACGAGAATGCTGTATCGCTGAGTTGCTTAGCAACACTTGGGGTCGTCAAGTCGTCGACTGGCAGCCCTTTTGCCAGCCGATCGCGGATATACGTACTGCGTACATTCACGGATTCTGGCATTCCTAGCACAGACCAACGCGCCAGGATCTGCTCACTGTGTGCAAATTGGCCGAATTTTAATAAGTTATCTGGCCCGACGACGAAAGTCAGATCGGCGTGGCAATAGTGTGCCTGCAGCGCGGTCAGCAACATATAAGTTGTGACAGCGTCACTATTTTTACCCAGCTCAGCTTCAAGGCGACAGCAGGTGGCCTGCGGCATGTTCAAATCGTGAATAAAGGCATCAACCCATTGGCAACGCTGCTCAAACGAGGCCATCGATTTTCCCCACGCATGCTTATAACTCGGTACCAGCAGTACGCGATCAAAATGCGTCAACTGTTCGATAACAGAAGCATGCCCGCGTGTGGGCGGATTAAACGCGCTGCCAAAAATGGCAATTTTTTCAGTCATATCATTCCTCTTTGCCACGAAGTTTACATGTATCTGCCTGATTGCGCGACCATCGGCGAAGCGGATCGACGTTATTGGCCATCTCGTAACCAGTGATAACGGTTAATCTTGGCGTAGCTATACCCAAGCTTTGCGAGATCATGCACAATAAACCCAATAAGAATCATCACGTCGGTCGCATGCAAGCGAAATCAAGAGGAACACAACATGGAACAACACATCCGCGAAGAAATGCGCGTTCAACCTTCTATCGATCCACAAGCAGAAATTGCACGCCGCATTCACTTCATTAAGACCATGCTCACCCGCTCGGGAACACGCAGCCTGGTATTAGGTATTAGCGGGGGCGTTGATTCTTCAACTTGTGGTCGATTAGCCCAGCTAGCCGTTGAGCAATTGAACGAAGAGATCGGCCGCAATCACTATCAATTTATCGCGGTGCGTTTGCCCTATGGCGTGCAAAAAGATGAAGACGAAGCACAATTGGCATTATCCTTTATCAAGCCAAGCAAGACGGTCACGGTCAATGTTAAACCCGGTGTTGATGGCACGCACAGTGCGGTATTAGATGCCGTCGCGGCGGTGGATCTGTTACCCGATAACGAAGGCACCCTTGATTTCGTCAAAGGTAACGTCAAAGCACGCGCTCGCATGGTCGCTCAATACGAGATTGCTGGACTAACTCAGGGATTAGTGATTGGGACCGATCATTCTGCGGAAAACATTACTGGTTTCTATACCAAGTACGGTGATGGCGCCTGCGACCTTGCTCCTCTATTTGGATTAAGCAAGCGACAAGTGCGCCAATTGGCTGCGGCACTGGGTGCGCCAGAGGTATTGGTCAATAAAATCCCGAC
Organism: Salinivibrio sp. SS2; assembly: GCF_001722075.1. Classification (NCBI taxonomy): domain Bacteria; kingdom Pseudomonadati; phylum Pseudomonadota; class Gammaproteobacteria; order Vibrionales; family Vibrionaceae; genus Salinivibrio; species Salinivibrio sp. SS2. The sequence continues at coordinate 43,437 of NZ_MEBP01000002.1, forward strand.
CGCGGATTTGGAGGAGTTGTCACCGCAAAAAGCTGATGAAGACGCGCTTCAGCTGACCTATGAGCAAATTGATAACTTCTTAGAAGGCAAGCCCGTCGATGAGGCGGTTAAAGAGAGGATCATTCAGGTCTATCAAGCCACCCAGCACAAACGTCAACCTATTCCGACTATCTACGATATCGAAGCGTGAAGTTGGTGATCGGGATGCCGGTCGGCTTGCTGGCCGGCATCAATCAGCCCATCTAACTCCGTCCATAAATTGTCACATAGACCAGGTCGGTATACGGCCACCCGAAAGCCGCCATGCTCTCGTTGGTATTGCTGAAAACGCGGTGGACTGTGCTCACTGCTTGCGATCACATTGGCAAGACGGTCACAGGTTTTAACAATCAGGGCAAGCCATGCGGCGTCATCGCTAGGATCCAGTGCGATCAAACGCTGGTTGAGTGCCCGCTTTCTCTCATGTCGGGTCGGTTTGCGCGGATCGGTCACCAGCATAACCGCTCGCGCTATCGTTGGCCCAAAGCGTTCGGCGATCTCTTCGACACGCGTGGCGGTGTCTTCAAGAATATCATGCAACTGAGCGACAATACGTGCGTCCTCACCATATGGTGCAGCAATACGCTCTACATGATCGAGATGGCAGCGATAAGGCTGCGCACCATATCGTTGCAGCGCATGCCTGACTCGTGCCCACTCTCTTGCTTGTTCGACCGCGTGACTCATCCCCGACTCCCTTGACCTCTCTACTATTAAATAAATCAGGGATCCGGTGAATTGTATCGAGTAGGGTGAGGCGTTGCCGCCTCATCCCTCTCACAGAACCGTACATACGGACCTCGTATACGGCTCATGCACACTTCCATTCAGCATAAATGCTAAACACATGCCCTGTCCTTACCTGTTCAATATTAACTTTCCCCCCCTCCTCTAACCACTGGTTGGGCATTGCATACCTTTCTACCGTTCTCGCTTCATTTCTCCCACTTTTCCTTCTTATCCCTTTTCTTTTCTCTTTTTCACCTCTCTCTATTATTCACCTCT
>NZ_MEBP01000003.1:0-8580 GCF_001722075.1 Salinivibrio sp. SS2
TTGTTTGTCTATTTTTGGTTGTTGTTTTTTTAAGGGTTCGTATACCTATGTGATCTGTTCTGGTCTGTGTCGTCGGTTGTGTCTGTGTCTGTGTCTGTGTCTGTGTCTGTGTCTGTGTCTGTGTCTGTGTCTGTGTCTGTAACAGAATCACTGGTATTTCTAATTCCCGTCAAAGCGTTTTCATCTAAATCCGCCAAATCCAGCCCATCATTGGTGTCATGCGGATCGTCATAATGCACTGCGTCGTTACTGGAATAGAGAATAAGCAGTTCAATTAACTGATCCTTGCTGAAAGGTTTGGCTAAATGCCCATTCATGCCTGCGTCCAAGCAACGCTCTGCGTCACCCGATAACGCATTGGCGGTCACGGCAATAATCGGTGTGTGCTTATCAAACTCACGAATACGGCGCGTTGCCTCAAAGCCATCCATTTCAGGCATTTGGCAATCCATTAAAATAATATCGAAAGGTGTTTTTTTATGCAGCTCAAGCGCTTCTTTGCCGTTCTCAGCCAATGTGCGTTTACAACCTAGCTTGGCGAGAATGATATCGATTAAGTCTTGGTTGACTAAGTGGTCCTCCGCGACCAGAACATTTAAATCAAAGCGAATATTGTCGTACTGCCCAACTACCGCAAGGTTGTCATCAAGCTCCGCCTCATTCGAGGTCAATACCCGATATAACTCGCTGTAATTAATTGGGCATGTCAACGTCTGCATACCGGTATCGTGATGTCCATTATGACTAATGGCGACACTCTTGGCGACTTTACCCACTAAATGTTGACAGCTCTGCATCTTGTCTTGATCAATCATCAAGGTTAGCTGTTCGCTATCTCGCGTATCAACTTGCTCCCCGTCAGTAACACTGACAAACGAGACAGACAGGCGATCGAGGTATGCTGCCAATGTTGTGGTGAGCAAATTATCTTCTGAGACCAAACAAACCCGCTGTGCTTTTTCTTCTGCACTCAGTTCATAACCATCAAACAGTGTATGTGGTGAGTCACTGAAGGTGATAGGCACAGTAGACACAAACGTCGTGCCTTTGTTTTCTTCGCTATGAATGGTGATATCGCCATCCATCAATCGCAGCAATTTACGACATACCGGTAGGCCCAAACCTGTCCCTTGGTAAGAGCGCGAATACGAATTATCCACCTGTGTAAAGTTTTCAAAGATAGCCTCATGGCGATCTTCTGGGATCCCGATCCCCGTATCTTCCACTTCCATGACAAGATTCGTAACTTCGCCATCTTTCGCTTGATACAAGCGAACATAAATATGCCCTTGCTTAGTAAACTTCACCGCATTGCCGACTAAGTTGATAATCACTTGTTTATAGCGAACCGCATCGAGTTCAATATCACATGGCATACGAGGATCGATATAACAATGGAGTCGCAACTGTTTTTCTGCCGCTTTGGCAGTGAAGATGCTCAAGGATTCGTGAACAAGATCAGCCACATTGAGTACTTGTTTAGAGAGCGTCATTTTACCGGCCTCGATTTTGGTCAAATCGAGCACATCGTTGATGATGTTTAGTAGCGCGGTAGAGGAATGTTGCAAGGTATCGACAAAATAGCGCTGCTGTTGCGTCAGTGGCGTCTCAATTAATAAGTTCGACATCCCTACAATGCCGTTCATCGGTGTGCGAATTTCATGGCTCATCATCGCCAAGAAATTAGTCTTTGATTCATTGGCGCGTTCCGCCTGCTCTTTCGCTCTCGCCATCTCTTTAGAGATCATATCGTTCAGGTTTTTCTGCTGAACAAAGTGAATCATTGAACTCAAACTCGACAAGATCGGATCGATCCAGCTTTGTAACTCGTCATCATAGGTGGTTGATTCATCAAACAAACAGACCACGCCGACGAGTTGGTTCGACATGTATAGCGGTAACCCCAACACATTGATGATCATTTTTTGGTTGTTACCCGCGATACCCGCCATTTGCAGGCTACGTTTACTTTGTTTGGTTTCAATAATTTCAATCAACAGATTGCGAACAAACTCATCGCCTACGTAACCGTTTTGAATCAACCGAGTTTGAGCAAGCACATGATAGGGTAAGCCCGCCTGCTCAGGTTCATCATTGCCACCCACTTCAACAATGATGCCATGATTGCTTTCACCAATACGCAGCAGGATTTTGAGGACATCATGGAAGCTTTTACTGAAATCCTCTCGAATCAGAAATTTATCTTGTAAGCTCTTCATGGCGGAGAACAGCTCCGCCCCTTTAGAGACTTTTTGTTTATCGAGGTGTTGTTCGGTGATATCGCGAATAATAGCGACATTCAGCGCGCGTGGATCTTCGTCTTTGATGGGAGTGGATTTCACCTGCACCACCCGCTCTCCACTCTCGGTTTCTATCTCATAAGAGCGATTAGTCTTGCCATTCAAATCGTAAAGCGCCTGTGAAAAATAGGCGCGCGAGTTGGGCTTAACACGAGACACAATGGCCGACAGTGTGATGGCTTCATCAGGGACAGATTCAAGCTCAAACAGCCGTTTGGCCGAATCGTTGATGGTAATAATGGAATGCTTATCACCTAGCACCAAGAGTGCATCGGTATAACTGTGAATAACGGTATCGAGATAAGCGCGGCTTTGCTCGGCTCGGCTGATTTGCTTGGCATATTTCCAAATAAAGAATCCCACCAGCAAGTTCAGCAAAATAATCTGCGTCGTCGTACGTAATATCTCGGTGCTGAGCTCTTTATCGATGTACCTACTATCACGATAAATGATCAGATCGCCGACTTTTACCGAACGGCTGCGATCATCGTATTCAAGTGGAATGGTCAACTGACTCAGTTCAGAATCTGCCCGCGTCCCTTTTGAGTCTGTGACGTACCGGAACTGTCCATTAACATCAACCAGCTCTAATCGATGGACATAGCGAGAACCCATCTCGCTGTTGAGATCATTTTGAACATTCTCAAAATCATAATTCCACATCAATGTGGGCAGGCGCTGTTTGAGTCGCTGGCTAATGGACGTTAAGTCCTGATTCATATCGGATTCTAAGCGCGACTTCGCAACATGATAGTTATAATAGCCAAATCCACCCAGCAGCAGTGTTGCCAACACAATCAAAATAACAGCTAAGCGCATTCCCACTCGATTCATACTTATACCTGCATGGTTGCGGCGAGTGTTTGCGTTTGCTCGCGCGCTTTCTCAAACGCTTTCAACACGACACGTTCTTTCAATTTCAGTTTTTCGCAAGTTTTCGACACCCAGTTCCAGTTGGCATGCTCGATATTCTTGCATAATTCCAACAAAGCACCGTAATGGCCACTTTGTGACAGTAGGGCTTGCTTGGCTTCCTGACTAAGATCTAGATGACTCACCACATCTTCCATCGGACAACCCAACATGGCATCTAAAAAGGAAAAGGCACCAACGAGAAAACCTTCATCACCATCGAGTCCTTTCAACATAGGTGCAGTTTGTTGCATAAAAATTGCGCGCAAAATGGCAGCATTTTGCAAATGTAAACACTCCTGATGATTCATATTGGACATGATGAGAAGAGAAATTAAACGGCGTAATGACTCTAAACCGAGATAAACCACCGCTTGTTTGGGATTAGTGATGCTTTTTTTCTTGGACTTGGCCAATATATTGGCGCTGGTGACCACCTTATAAAGCAGGGACACGTCACGTGATATAACGTCTGTGATTTCGTCAATGTCATAAGGGCTTCGGTTGATGATAATACAGGCATCCAACAGCGTGATGACTGACGGCGCAACATCACTTTGACGCCGGATTTTCGGCTGCTCAAAAAAGTAACCTTGAAACAAGCTAAAACCAAATTGCTGCGCCAGCGTAAACTCTTCTTGCTTCTCTACTTTTCGAATTAAAAAGCGGATATCAGGATAATCAGAGATGGTTCCTACCCAACGCATAGGATCATCACGATCCATATCGACACTGATTAAATTAAACAGATTAATGTGTTCTAACCATTGGTTAGAAAAGACCGAGCTAGACGCAAGTAGCATAAAACCCGCCTTTTTATAGGCTCTGAGCTTGTTCAGTAGTAATGGGGAGGGACGGGTTTTCTCACTAATACAGATAACCAGACGCGCCACTGGCATCGAAAGCGGTAATTCATCCAATAGCGCGGTTTCGGAAAAGCTCACCACGTAACGCAACTGGTCGTCTAATTCATTACCAGACAGGAAATTAGCACTCAGTATCCTTGATGTGGCAGTGTCTTCATCAATTGATGGAAACTTGTTTTCTAGACCTTCACGAAAGAGCAGCTCACTTCCCCAGTGCTGCTGTCGGTCATCAAAAATTGGCTGACACGAAAAGAAGGTTTCACTCACGATGTTAACCCCGCAAATTAGATCCCTTTAATAAACGTAGACTAATCGCGCCAACCCTGATGATTTTTTCTGATTGAACTGAGTAAGTTAAGCGCTAATCGCATCTAGCCGATAGCCACGCCGTGCTAGGGTATTTGCTTCGCCACCCACCCAAGCGCGCTGGTGGCCTTGCCCATCAACTTTGACCACGGCAGACAGTAGCGATCGCGCCCCAATATGCTCACCCTGCTCAAAAACAAACCGATTATGTGTGCCCTGATACTCAGTCAAGTACGCTGCTAAGGCGGCAGCAGCACTTCCAGTAGCCGCCTCTTCATCCACCCCGACCGCAGGTGCAAAGTTTCGACAACACGCAGTGATATCCGACTCGTGGGGCGACAAAGCAAACGCATGCACCCCAATGCAATCGTAAGCCTCCGTCAGCGCAATAACTGCCTCTCTGTCTTGTGACATCCGAGCCAGTGCGTCGAGGGACGCAAGCGGCAAAATGATATTAGGTCCACCCGCAGATACGACTTTGACTGGCAATCCCGTCGATAGGATATCTTTACTGTCTATGTGAAATGCATCGGCAATCACCTTTTCATTCGGCCCATCACTGATAACTGGGATTGCCGTTTCAAAGTTAACTTTTCCCGAATCCAAGATGGACACTTGCAGGACGCCGGCCCCTGTTTCTTGCGTATAATCGCCAGCTTCAAGTTCACCCAATTGCCAAAGCGCAGAAAATGTTGCCACAGTGGCGTGACCACAAAACGCGACCTCATTGGTCGGGGTAAAGAACCGCAATCTGATATCAGCATGCTCGCTATGACAAATAAATGCCGTTTCGGGGTAGCCGAAGTCTGTTGCAATCGCCTGCATTTGTGCATCATCCAGCATATCTGCATGCCTAACAACACCGGCGGGGTTCCCACCCTGTCCTTGTGCAACGAATGCATTTAAGTGATAGAACTCAACAAATCTGTCCATCATTGCTTCCTCGCGATAGCCGCTGTGTACGGGTTTCCATTTAAAAGCCTGCGTCGTTTAGCACGACACCCTGCACGCCTTGTGCTCCTTCCATCCTATGCGCTTCTACTAAAGTATGACAATAAAAACTTGTTCCATATGCCAAGACAGACGGTAAATAAATCATAGTATTAGGCTAAAAATACTCAAAAGCGTATGCCAAAAGACGCCAAACCGAGTACTAAGCGACATCGCGCAAAAGCATCATCGTCAAGAACACGCGAGACGCTTAACAACGACATGAAGTGACTATTATGCCAGCGTGCAATCATCAATCAGGCACGCGACATGCCAGAATATGGTAGGCTTGTCAGTAAATTTGTTAATCCCGTATGAGATGTAAACTTATGGATCCTTTACAGCATATTGCCAATGACGCGCCCGAGCATGAGCCAGAGACTTTGCCATCACTCGACGAACAAAAAGCGATTGTGGCAAAGCTCAAAGCCCTTGAAGAGAAAGGTGAGCTCACCGATGAAATCTTGGCGCAGTATTTTGCCGTTAAGCAAAAAGACGCAAGCGACGAAGAAGAGTAAGAACAACACGATAAAGTGACCGCGTCACTTTTGAAATTTATCGTGTTCTATTTAGGAGATATGCCAATGAAAAGCATTGGCGGCGCAGGATTGATACTTGCGTGACAGGGATAGATAGCAAGTGAGCGAAAAAGATACGCCCCGAGATCACTCTCGGGGCTTTTTTTGGTTTACTCAGGGGCGATGCCGTCAGTTTTCGCCGCACAAATAAAATCATTTTTGTGCAAGCCTTTAATCTTATGCGACCACCAAGTCACGGTCACTTTACCCCACTCCAGCAAGATAGCCGGATGGTGGCCTTCTTGCTCAGCCAGCTCAGCCACTTGGTTGGCAAACGCCCACGCCAACTTGAAGTTGCGGAAGGTGAACTCACGTTCGAGCTGATCAATCCCATCTCGTGTTACTTTGCGCCATTGCGGAATGTCTTTGAGCAGCGCCGGCATTTCCTCAGCGCTGACCAAAGGGGCATCAATATTGCAGGCTTCACATTTCAACTCAGTTAGTTCAGACATGTTGCGTTTCCTTTTGCTGTTCTGTCTTTTTCGGTTTGGGCGGGAACAAAGGCGCATGAAGGCCCAGTTCCATGGCTTGATGCACATCAGCAATCAAATCTCGTTGGCTGATGGCAAATAAATCGTCAATCGACTCAATGGTAAAGTAAATGGGTTGCATAATGTCAATCCGATATGGCGTGCGCATGACATCTATCACTTCTAAAGGCTTACGCACCGCTTTGTCGCTATTAAAGGCGTACTCGGTCTCCGCCGGTGAAGACAAGATCCCGCCGCCATAAATACTGCGATTGCCTTGCGAGTCACTGAGTAAACCAAATTCGACCGTAAACCAATATAAGCGTGCAAGATAGACGCGCTCTTTGGGCGTGGCTTGCTTACCGAGCTGGCCGTACATATGAGTAAACTCAGCGAATGCTGGGTGAGTCAGCATCGCACAGTGACCAAAAATCTCGTGAAAGTAATCCGGCTCTTGCAAATAATCGAAATCGTCTTTGGTGCGCAAAAAGGTCGCCGCAGGGAATTTCTTATCCGCCAGCAAGGCGAAAAAATGGTCGAAATCGATCAATGCAGGCACAGGAGCCACTTGCCAGCCCGTCTCTCGCATTAACACGGCATTCACATCAGGGATCTGTGGCACCGTGTCATGCGGCAAGTCGAGCATTCGTAACCCGTCGAGATATTCCTGACACGCTTTGTCTTTGATACACGCAAGCTGCCGTGTGACTAACTGGCGCCATACATCGTTTTCTTGTGCCGACCAGGCTACACGACCCCGCTCATCAACTGGTTTGGATTCGTATTTACTCTGTTTCACGTTCACCGCCTTGTGTCGTTGTCTGGCGTAAAAATCGCGCGTAAACAGCGGCCCTTAGCCTTACGCAATGTCTCCGTTACTCACAGATTACGTCGACTTTGCTGAGAAAATCATCTCCTCACTCTGGTTTTAATTTTACCTTTGCGTAACATTTATTTTACATTGCGCATCCAAAAGGCTATCGCAACGGGTAATGCCTCACTCTCGAGGGATCCGCGTGCTTGCATGGCTCGTAGTATTTAAGAAAGGCCTAACTGCAAGGACGAGTGATGAATTTACAACTGAGCGAACTGATAAATTACGACAACATTGACAAGATTCAGATCCGTGGCATTGATGGCATGTTATATCAAGCCATCGCCTTTTTACGTCACGGCGATACGGTGGAGCAGAAGCTAATTTATCAAGGCGATAAACCCTATTTATCTCGCAGCTTGCTGGCGGTGAAAGATGATTTTGAATGGGTTAATGCCGCGCAATACGTGTTAGTCACGGACACGGCATATGATGAAATGATAGGGCTTGGCACGGAAAAGCCTTTGTCGACTTTGGAGCAGCCATTGCATTGGAAATAACGTAACAATGCCCCAACCTATGGGGCAATTTCCTCCCCGTCCCACGCAAACAGACGCCCAGTATGGCGACTGTCGAGGCCATCCAGTACCGACAATAAGTAGCCAGCCGATTGAGCCGGGCTGAATAACTTACCGGGCTTAACATTGGCTTGGAATGGCGCAGATAAACGGCTGTCGACGGTCCCCGGATGCAGGCCAACCACGGTTAATGATTTGTCTTGGCGACCAAGCTCGATGCTCATGCATTTGATCAACATGTTCACCGCCGCTTTGCTTGCACGGTAGGCATACCAACCGCCCGCACGATTATCACTGATACTGCCCACGCGCGCCGACAAGATGGCGAGCTTCGCCTCAGCGTTGCGCTTCAATTTGGCCGTAAGATGTTTGCTCAACAGCAGCGGCGCAACGGCATTCACATCAAAAAGCTGGTGCATGGCCTCACTGCTGCAAGCCGCGAGCCGCTTTTCTGGGCTGACCGCATCATCATGAAGCATGCCCGAGGCAATGATCACCGCATCTAAACGGTTGTCGTCGATGTGCTCGACCGCCGCTTGTATTGATGCTTCATCGCGAATATTCACCGCCACAGGCACCACCTTTTCACTTATCTCAGCAAGTGGTGCGGGGTGGCGCCCCAACGCAAAGACTTGCTGAATGGATGGCTTGTCGAGCAATGCGCGGCAAAAAGCTTCACCAATCGCACCACCTGCACCGACAACCGCCACGCGCTGCATGGAATCACTGTTCATTCTCTTGGCTCCTCATCGAGTAGGGTGAGGCG
>NZ_MEBP01000004.1:0-11172 GCF_001722075.1 Salinivibrio sp. SS2
ACCACATCCGGTGAAGAGCCCTGAATAATCAGCCTAAGCTGGAGAAATTGGTCAGTGCGCCGGTGTTAGTGAGCACGATAGATCATCTGATGCCCGCCACTGAAAGCCTGCGCGGCGGTCATCAAATTGCGCCCATGTTGCGTTTACTCAGTACTGACTTAGTCCTTGATGAGCCGGATGATTTTGGTCTTGAAGACTTACCGGCGCTATGTCGCTTGGTGAATTGGGCAGGTATGTTAGGGTCACGGGTGCTGCTCTCATCGGCCACCTTGCCGCCTTCATTAGTAAAAAGTTTATTTGATGCCTATCGTGCGGGCAGGGCGCAGTTTAATCATGCCCAGTTTGGTGACAGCGCGACGACAAACAGCACGTCTGTTATTTGCGGCTGGTTTGATGAATTTACCAGCGAGATCCAAACGATAACGAACAAAACCGAATACGTGGCTTACCACCGCGAATTTGTCGCCAAACGTGTTAAGCGATTAGAGGGCGCCCAAAAGGTGCTGCGCAAAGGGAAGACGGTAGATACCTCCGCGATTACCTCTCTGGCTGTTCCCCCAACACCCAGCGAACCTAACCTCGATTTTGGGCCGCTAGCGCAACTTATCCATACCCATATTCATCAGTTGCACCATGCACATCATCAAACTCATGCATCCGGCAAAACAGTGTCGGTAGGCGTGGTGCGCATGGCCAATATTAACCCCATGGTCGCGCTGACTCGCACGCTGGTACAAATCTCACCGGAACCGGATCATGCGATCTTTATTTGTCCTTACCACTCCCAGTTTCCGCTGGCGTTGCGTTCTTATCGAGAAAGCCGTCTTGATGTGGCGTTAAATCGCCATGATGAAGGGGCGATTTTCGAACAGCCGGAGATTCGTCATGCTATTGAACACTGTGATGCCAAACATCTGATGTTTGTGGTGGTGGGCACGGCGGTGGTGGAAGTAGGACGTGATCACGATTACGACTGGGCCATTGCCGAGCCGAGTTCAATGCGTGCCTTAATTCAGTTGGCGGGGCGGGTACAACGTCACCGTCAGCAAACGCCAACAACCGCCAATATTCATGTGCTCGATCAGAATGTTCGTGCGCTTAAAGGCCAGCATCCCGCTTATTGTAAGCCCGGCTTTGAAAGCGCAGCTGTCCCGCTCGAAAAAGGTTACAAGGTCACGCTTGGTGAGGGACTAACTGCAATTTCCGCTACGCCGCGTATTCAGGAAATCCCCAAGCTGGAAAAATCGGCCTTTATATTTGCGTCGTCGGCAAAAAAAGCTGCTAAACCGGTGACCCACTGGGGCGTACAAGAGCACCGTGCGTTGCGCTTTACGCTAGAACTCACGGGCGGGGAAAAGTATCACTCTGACTTTTTCCGAACCGGTAAGGAAGCCGAGCTTTGGTGGAACGATACGCTTGTCAGCCAAGCCGCTGGGCTACGTTCGCCCGGTAAACATGCCAGTTGGAGCGGCGAGCTGATCCGGCGCACCCCGTTTCGTCACAGTCAGCGCCAAGAAAGCTTTGTGCTGGCTTATAACGACGATGACACGCTGGCTTGGCAGCAGTTAGATACTTCACGTTATCCCTACCAATACGACGATCAATCATATCGTTTTAACCCCGTCGAAACGTCCATGGCAGCCGGTTGCCATTGGTGGTTTGACGTTGATCCGGAAGCTGTTTATCAGCACTTTGCTGACCAATTGGAATGGCCGGTTAAAAAAGCGAGCCAGCATTTGGGCGAAATACGTCTCGCGGCTGAGCGAGAAGGCCAAAACATCACTTGGTGTTGGCACCCACAGCTGGGTGCTTATCGGGAATAAAGAAAAATTAATGGAACAACAGGATAAAGGAAGCGCTTATGGAAAATAGCCTATATGATGCGCTGCTCGAGTATATCGAACAGAATAAGCAGGTGAAGCTCGAACCCGTGCAAAAGGCGCTTGATAAGGCCCTAAAAGCCGCCGCCAGCCAAGAGCAAGTGGCGATCGCCAATGCCGATTACGCAGAGAAAGCTGCTCCGATCGAAGCGAAGTATGAGCCAATTCGCTGGATTACAGACGCCGCAAGACGGGCCAAGCAAATCAGCCTCGCCACCCATTGCCCTAAGTTTACTCACGGCGATGCTAAAGCAACTAGTATGCTGGTCACTGAGGTCGATAAGAGTGAGTCTCGCCACCTCACCAGCTATTCGCTGACCGATAAAGCCATTGATGCGGTCGGCAATGCGGCTGCTATGGATGTGGCACGTTTTTTAAAAGTCAATGTGGAAGGTGATTCGCTCATTTCTCAGTTGCAAGCCGGCCATATCAACGCGCTTAAGCCACTCACTGATGACGCTACCTTGCTAGAGACTTGGCGTGCGGGCTTTTCACTGGCTTTGAATGATCAGACGTTGTCAGCCCATAATTTAATTAAGCAAACCTACTTTCCGGTTGAGGAAGACAAGTATCACCTACTTTGCCCGCTATATTCATCCAGCCTTGCGCACACACTGTATAACAAGGTGCGTGCGACGCGGTTTGGGGAGAACGTTAAAGCGATTCGCGAGGCAAAGAAAAAACAGCATTATCATCCGGAGAGATGGGAAATTTTTCCGCACACTGTTAAACAAGCTTTTGGCGGAGCAAATAAACAGAACATCTCACTATTAAATAGTAATCGTCAAGGCGAGGGATTTTTGCTCAATGCTGCGCCGCCAAGCTATCAGCAGCAGCCGGAGAATCCAAGCAAGCAAACCAGCATCTTCAACCGCCGTTTAGCCTACCAAGCCAGCCATTTGCTTCACGATTTTCGCGCCTTTCTGGCAAGCCTGACCGAACGGGACCGCAACTTTGCCACCCGTTATCGTCGTGATCATGACTTTATTCTGCCACCCACTGACCTGGTGTTTGACTATGCCGCGCGGGTTCAGCAGCAAGTCCCAGCCGGTTGGAGCAAAGGCGCTGATGATAAGGCATGCCGACTAAAACGTGAACATGCACTTTGGCTGGATGTGTACAACCCCGACGCGCAATTTAAGCGTGAGCGTGAGGCACAAGACTGGCTGGACACTGTCGCCTCTGATTTTGCTGCTTGGTTACTGCGCCAGCTCGAGGACAAACAACACTATCTGCTTGGTGATACGGAATTTGATTACATCCGCAAAGTGTTCCTAACCCAGCTAAAAGCGTTTGAGCGCGACACGCCTCAATTTGAGGAGATCCGATAATGGCACAGTGTCTATTGCTTAAGCACATTGAGGTGCAAAACGCGAATGCGATCGCGGGGCTGACTTATGGTTTTCCGGCGATCACGCACTTTCTTGGTTTTGCCCATGCGCTATCACGTCAACTCCCTGATGCGATGGGATTGCGTTTGGGTGGTGTGACCGTGGTGAGCCACAAAAATAATGTTCATGCACGGCAGCCCAAAGGGTGGGGCGACTATGTTTTTGCCTTAACCCGTAATCCGGTCACCGCCAAAGGTGAAACGGCATCAATCAATGAAGAGGGGCGCATGAATATGCAAGTCTCTTTGCTGATTGAGGTTGAGGGACTGATTGCCGGTGATAAAGCCGCCGCAGCACAGTTGATCGCGGAGGTGAAAGATTTGGCGCCTCAGCGACGGCTCGCAGGTGGACAGATCTTAACCATTGGTGAGGTTGAATTGCTCGCGGACGCAAGTATGCAGAAAAAAGCCTTGCGCCGTCTCATGCCGGGCTTTGCCCTTTGTGATAGACGAGATTATCTCGCTCAACATCATCAACAGCTATTGCAACACAATGCGCAGGCCAGCTTATTTGATGCTTGGTGTGAGTTTGCCATGCTGACGCACCACGCTGTCGCCGATGGTGAACACGTGCCTAACGATGATGACCAACCCGTGCCGGCGCAATGGCAGCGCGTAGCCAAACCCAAGCCTGGATATTTAGTGCCGATCATGACGGGCTACCGCGCTATTTCCCCTTGTTATGCCGCAGGCGAGGTCGCCAATGTGCGCGATCCGGATGTGCCGGTAAGCTTTGTGGAAGCAGCATACAGCGTGGGAGAGTGGCGCAGCGTACATCGTCTCACCGATATCGACGAGGCATGCTGGCGTTATCACGGTGATTACCCTTGGTACCTTGCCCGCGTGACGGCAGCAACGCATGACGAACCCATTGAACCTGACGTTGTGCCCACAACCGAAGATAACACTGACTTTGACCCCGACTTTTTGTAACTAAGGAGATTTCATCATGGCTGATAAAAAACTGACTACCCCTTCCGTGCTTGCCTTTGAAGCGAAACTGGTGCCTTCGGATGCACTAATGTATGCGGGCAACTGGGAAAAAGGCGATTGGCAACCCATTCAAGTGGGCGAAAAATCAGTGCGAGGCACTATCTCCAACCGCTTAAAAGCGGCCACCGCCAATGATCCCGCTAAGCTAGATGCGGAAGTATCTAAAGCGAACCTACAAACGGTCGATGTTGCGGCACTACCGCATGATGCCGATACGCTCAAAGTGACGTTCTCACTGCGTGTGCTCAGCGGACTACATGTACCGTCAACCTGTAACAATCCGGACTATCAGCAAGCGTTGGCTGATAAAGTGCGTGACTATCAATCAGAAACCGGTTTTAAAGAGCTGGCGCAACGTTACGCACACAACATTGCCAATGGGCGTTTTTTGTGGCGCAACCGTGTCGGTGCCGAGCAAGTTAAGGTGGTGGTCACCGCAGGCGAGAAGCAATTTAACTTTGATAGCTACGAATTTAGCTTGCACGATTTTGACGCGCACCCGGATGTCACCGCGCTGGCAGAGGTGATCCAATATGGCTTAACAGAAGCGCATGCGCTTATTCATGTTGAAGCCTACTGCCAACTGGGCGAAGGGCAAGCGGTCTACCCCTCTCAAGAGCTGGTAATGGGCGGCGGTAAAGGCGACAAAAGTAAATTCTTGTATCAATTAGATGGCCAAGCCGCGATGCACTCACAAAAAATCGGCAACGCGCTGCGCACTATTGATACTTGGCATCCTGCCTATGACGAAGTGGGCGCAATCGCTATCGAACCTTATGGCTCGGTGACTAACCGAGGGGCGGCGTATCGTCAGCCCAAAGAAAAGAACGACTTTTACAACTTGCTCGATGGTTGGATGTTAAAAGACAAAACCCCAGCGCTCGAACAGCAGCATTACATTATGGCGATGCTGATCCGCGGCGGCGTGTTTGGCGCATAAGGAGGCACAATGCAGTATTACATTGATATCACCTTGTTGCCCGACACAGATATTTCGGCAGATTTTCTCTGGCACAAGGTGTTTCAGCAAGTGCACATTGCCTTGGCAGAAAACAAAATCGGACCGAATCAATCGGCCATTGCGGTGGGGTTTCCGGACTATCGCCAAGGTGATTTCCCACTCGGTCATCGGTTGCGCTTGTTTGCGCAAACCGAGGCGGCATTTGAGCAGCTGAATATTCATCGATGGCTGTCACGCCTGACCGATTACGTGCATATTAAAGCGGTCAAGCCCGTGCCTGAAGGGGTGCAAGACTATGCTTACTTCAAACGTTGGAACTACAAATCGCCGCAGCGACTTTATAAAAACCTCGACCGGCGTGCGGCCGCGATTGCCAGCAAAAATGGTTACGATGAGGAGGAGGTAAAGCGTCGTTTGTTGGAAAACATCAAAACCGACGACAAACGCTGGTCGCTGCCTTTTATTCAAGTCACCAGCCTGTCGAGCCAAAAACGAGCAGGGCAGCTAAATACCGAGTTTGCTTTGTATATCGAACGGGAACTGACCAAACAGCCGCCAAATAACGGCCAACCATTTACCTGTTATGGGCTCAGCCGACGAGAGTCCGATCAGCAATCTGCGGTACCGTGTTTTTGAGGGGGAAACCCCTCTTTACCCCTTCTTTTGGGGCTCTTTAAAAATAGACTTTAAATACAGCTATTTACGGCAGGCCGTTTTTAACAAGGGTAAAAGACGATTTTTATCCTAACGGCCTGTTGTTACTGACGATTATTAAGTTACTCTATTGTTCACTGCCGCACAGGCAGCTTAGAAATGAAATAATCATGTTTGGGTTCCTTTGTTCATGTTCACTGCCGCACAGGCAGCTTAGAAAGCTCATTGCACTGTTCGCTTCGCCCTTCATGAGTTCACTGCCGCACAGGCAGCTTAGAAAATCACCACGCTGACACCTAAAACCCTGACGGTGTTCACTGCCGCACAGGCAGCTTAGAAAGAGTACGGCGACAACATCACGCTAGAAGTGGAGTTCACTGCCGCACAGGCAGCTTAGAAAGGGCATTGGCACCGCTATTGGTGGGTTAATCGGTTCACTGCCGCACAGGCAGCTTAGAAACGCACAAAAAGAAATGAAAGCGGCGCTAACGGGTTCACTGCCGCACAGGCAGCTTAGAAATTTCTAAAAGTCAGCCCGGTGTTTTGCCTGTTGTTCACTGCCGCACAGGCAGCTTAGAAATACGAGTCACTATTGTAGCTGACCAAACATTTGTTCACTGCCGCACAGGCAGCTTAGAAACACTGCGTCATAAATGCCTTTGATTGCTGCTTGTTCACTGCCGCACAGGCAGCGTAGGTGACACAAGCGCCGCTACGGTGTTGGATATATAAAAACTGTCAACGGGCGCCTGTCACGATTAGCGCTTATACCAACTGATGTCAATGCACCATGCTAGTTTTGATATTGTGACTTATTAAACAATGAATAGGTTGTAATTCCTTAAATAACAACTAATATGTTGTATATAAGCTGTAATACAACATTAAAGTTGTTTGAGGGTGTGATGGTGTCACTTAAAGATATAGCGCGCGCATTGCAAGCGCGTCGCAAATCACTCGGGCTAGAGCAGTCTGACATGTACATGCGTATTGGCATGAAACAACAGCAGTATCAGCGAGTAGAAGCGGGGAGAGATGTTCGGTTATCGACTTTACTGCGCGTGCTCGAAGGGCTCGACCTGACATTAACGCTCGAGCCCAAAATGTCTCAGATGGTTGATGAGCCAGTAAACCTTGATTGTTATAAAGATGATGATAACGACGATCTCGACTTTTGGTTAGGGGCGGAGCATAGCGATGACCAAAACCAGTGAAGACGTTGAGGGGTTGAACATTCAACTGCATGGCGTTGATGTAGCCGTTGTTACGCATTACGCGGGCGGGAAGAATATTCTCACGTTCAATCCGGCGTTTATCGCCTCCTCTCAGCATGAGCGTTTAACCTTTTCGTTAAGGCAACGTCGCGATCCGCAATACTTACACACACCACAAATTCGCACGGATAAACTGCCGCCAGTGCTCTCCAACTTGCTCCCAGAAGGCGCATTGAGAGACGTCGTCTCACAGGCGTTACAGTGTCATACAAACAATGAGTTCGCGATACTGGCATACATGGGTAAAAACCTGCCCGGAGCCATTGTGGCGACGCCGATTAAAGCGGGGGAGTTACCGCGTTGGGCATTGGCGCAAAGGCTCTCAACCGCACCGCAGCAGATTGATGTTAAACATGCTGATAGTAAATTCTCATTAGCCGGCGTGCAGATGAAGTTTTCTTCATCGCACCGCGATGGTCGATACCATATTGATCACGATGCTAATGAAGACTCATGGATCATAAAAACACCCTCAACCGTGCATAAAGGCGTGCCTCTCAACGAGTTCACGTGTATGACGCTTGCTGCGCAGGCCGGCGCCGAAGTTCCTGAAATACGTTTGATCAATGTGGCTGAGTTAGAGGGCTTACCCAATATTCAGCTACCAAACGAGCCCTTTGCGTATGGCATACAACGCTTTGATCGCGGGTCGGATGGCCGAATACATGCGGAGGATTTTGCTCAGGTGTTTGGCTTATATCCTTCAGATAAATATCAAAAAGTGAATTATGAGCAGTTGGGGAAAGTGTTATATCGTGAGAGTGCTAATGGACGAGAAGACATACAGCAAATGGCACGCAGGCTACTGATTAATATCTTGCTCGGGAATGGTGATGCGCACTTAAAAAACTGGACGATCTGTTACCCCGACCGTATGTTGCCGCGATTAGCACCGCTTTATGATGTGGTTTTTACGCAGCCTTATATTGAATATGACAACATTGCGTTGAAAATGGGGAAAAGTAAGCGTTGGTATGATATTAGTTTGAGTCACTTCGAACGTTGGTCGCAAGATGTAGGTGTGCCGTGGCAAATGATCAAACCGCATCTGTTGGATACGATCAACTTGGCGAGAGATATCTGGCCAAATCAACTTGCGCAATTACCGATGTTAACGGAGCACAAAGCGATGCTAAGTGATCATTGGAAGGCCCTGCACAAGGACTTCACCATCGATTCGTAACCCAACGGAGAACTAAGCCGGCACCTTTTTACCCTTATTTTTTGGCTATTTAAAAATAAGCAATAAATACAAAGCTTTATGGAAAGGGGTTTTTAACAAAGGTAAAAGACGATTTGTATCCTAACAGCATGTTGTCACTGACGATTGTTAGGTTAGTCTATTGTTCACTGCCGCACAGGCAGCTTAGAAAGCTGGACAAAAACGGCGAAGTGCATGTGGAATGTTCACTGCCGCATAGGCAGCTTAGAAATTCTAGCTCATCGGGTGTGCGTAACAGCTTTAAGTTCACTGCCGCATAGGCAGCTTAGAAATTCAAATCATTGAAGTAGGTGCCGAGCAAAGTGTTCACTGCCCCACAGGCAGCTTAAGAGTGTCAATGAGGGATACCCGTAACTGGTTGACCTATATTCATTTTTTAACCATGCAAACCATGTTAAATTAGTGAGCTGTATGAAAGAGTAGCCATACTTTGCCTAGCTTGTCGCCTGACAAAATGGAGTGTTGGAATGCGAAGAAAAACGAAGCGCAAAGACTTTGCAGCGCTTAATGAGGAGTTGAAGCAGATAGCGCATAAGAGTGATGAAAATCGCTGGGAAAGCTACGAATGCCAACTTGTCACTCCCATGTATGGCGGCGGTGTGCTCGCTGGAGAAATTGATCAAGCCATGCCTATTCGCGCGAGTGCGATTCGTGGTCATTTGCGCTTTTGGTGGCGTATCGCGTGTGGTCCGGACAACCCTAAAGGACTACGCAGCGCGGAAGAAGCCATTTGGGGTGGTATTGGTGACCATGGAGCAAAGGCTAGCAAGGTTAGAATCAAAGTAGACAATGTTCGATATAATGGGGATGTACCATCATTTACCTATGAGCGTCGTGGAGGCACACGATCCAAATACAAAACCGTGCCAAAACCAAACGCTGAACTAGGCCATGCTTACGCGCTATTCTCCGCACAAGGAAAGTTGACTAAAGATAAAACACACATTGAAGAAAAGCCTAAAAAGATAGCTAAACCTGGTTTGGTTTTCTCTCTCAAGGTTTGCTTTAACTCATACGGTGATATGCGACTAAGTCAACAACAAATGCTCGAAGTACAAGAAGCCATACGTTGGTGGATTAGCTTTGGTGGTATCGGATCACGAACTCGCCGAGGTCTTGGAGCCATAAAACTGACAAAAGACAACCTTCGTGTTGTTACTCGTCAGGAAGTTGCAGAGAGAGGAGGACGCTTGGTGACGCTCTCGGATAGTAGTGCACGTGGTCCCATCGATTGTTGGCGTTTGGCTGTGGATAAGCTCCGATCGTTTCGTCAAGGAAAGGGAATCGGGCGGAACTACCCTAATGAGAGTTCTAACTCCCCCGCAGGGCAAAGCCGATGGCCTGAAGCGGACTCGGTTAGAAATATATCAGGTAGCTGGTCTGAAAAGCACAGACCAAAAAATAGTAATATAAATCTTTTCCCACGCGCAGCGTTTGGATTGCCGATCGTTTTTCACTTCCAGAAGAACAAAGGTGAAGATAAATCCGATCCTGACGATCATACTCTCGGTCTTGCAGGGCAAGAGAGAAAACGAATGGCTAGCCCACTTATCTTGAAGCCCTATTTAAGTGAATCAGGTAAATGGTTGCCAGCTGTATTGCTCCTCCCTGACTGGCAACGTGCATTGTCAGCAGACTTGGACTTATCGCTTACATCACAACAAGATGAAAAGGATCACCCAAAAAACTCATCGCCTGCATCAGCAAAAGAGCCTCCAAAGCGCTGGCCGTCTTCTGAGCATGAGCGGGATGAATTGGCAAAGCGCATTCCGCCCATGAACGATAATGGTCGCTTACGTGCTAACGATCCACTCCACGCATTTCTAGATTTTTTCGAAAAGGGATAATTGATGACGGACTATTTAGTCGCGATCAGCGTTGGCCCAGTCCAAAGCTTGATTGAAGCAGGGAGACGCTCACAAGATTTGTGGTGTGGCTCGTGGCTGTTGTCGCAAGTCGCGAGTGCAATAGCCGCTGAGCTAGATGGAAAACCGCATTGCTCGCGTATTTTTCCAAGCCCTCATCTTAACGTCAGTGAGCAGGCTGAGGGCGGGGAGCCTGAAGCCAACATCGCAAATGTTGTGCGTGCGGTTGTCAGCGCGAACAATGAAGAAGCATTAAAGCAACAGATTGCACGAGCGAAGCAGGCAGCAACCTCAAAACTCGGGGCCATTTTTTCTGACGTATTAGACAGAGAAAACTTACGTGAAGTGGGTATCGAACCCGAATATTGGGCGCAACAACAAAACGATATTCTAGAAATGTTTGCTGCATGGGTGGCATTTAAACCTGATGACTACCAATCCGCGTCTCAGCGTCTTGGGGAGCTGTTGCACGCGCGTAAGCGAACACGTGATTTTTTGCCCATGCAAGATAACCGTTCAGGGCTGCACAAATCGACGCTGGATGGCGCGAATAACGCGCTCACGCATGCGTTAACCAATAAAACAGTGGCGGAAAAGCTGAACCTCAGCCTCAATGAGGTTGAGAGAAAGAAACGTATATTAGGCCTGACAGATGAAGAGTCACTAGATGCGCTCGGGATCGTTAAGCGCCTTGCTGGTAAACATGAGCAATTCACGCCGTTTAGTCGTGTAGTCGTCGACCCTTGGTTACAAAGCTTATCTGATGACCATTTGCAAAGGCTTAATGATCTTTATAAGCCTTTTTATGAAGCGAAGCGCGTTACCGCAGTGAAAGGTAACCAAGGCTATTATCAAAAACTTCCTTATGACGGTGAATGGCGTTGTTTCCTAAATCATTGAACTTATCACTCTAGCGGCGATCAGATCATCAAC
>NZ_MEBP01000005.1:0-621 GCF_001722075.1 Salinivibrio sp. SS2
CAGCACTGTTAAGCAGATGGCTCGTTAATTCCATATGGCAGACCATGCGAACTTGAGGATAGTCTGACGTCGTTGTTTTATTACCGGTTCGGCTAAAAGCCTTATCGTTGTCGGCCGTATCTGGTGTTCGCCAAACTACGCCATCAACAGCATGTAAAGTGAGTCCGTACCAGTCAGGATGTGGGGTCTTCTCATGCCACAATTGCTGAGTTTGGTTGAACACCGCTTCGACTGGCTTGTGCCCCAACTTCTTACGGGCATGGATAACCGCACTCGGCGCAACAAAGGGTTTCTTGCCCGGTAGCAATATATCTAGCTGAGAGACCACCTTACTCATCGATAGATGCCGATAAAGTGACATTCCCACAACGCTCCATACCATCAATTCCATGGGGAGCCTACGCTTACGAATCGTCGCGACGCCTGTGTCCTCAAGACATTGGTGAATGAGTTCAGGGCAAAGGAGATCGGATAGACCATTGAGTTGGTCAGCAGAGAATTGATGTATTCGGTCGAGGGCTTGTCTTAAGAACATAAAAAAATCCGAGTGTGCAGAAACACTCGGATTTTGACACCCTCTCAGGATCGTTCAACCGATCATTTTTTGCTTAACTGATCGGC
>NZ_MEBP01000006.1:0-10777 GCF_001722075.1 Salinivibrio sp. SS2
CGGTTAGGCTGACCCTCTTTGGTCAGGTGCTCATCCATCTCAGCAGCCAAAGCAGCTTCGGTGATCTGTTTAATCAACGGCGTTAGCAGTCCATCTTTCCCGTTGAGGTCTTGTCCAGATTGCAGTGCCTTAGCAAAAGCTTGAATATCAATTTCGTATTTGTCGGACATTGATGTATCACTCCCTATTGAGGGTTAACTATAGGAGTGACACAGACTTTTGAACACTACCATTAGAGCTTTAGAAATGACACCGCTAGCGTCGATTCGGCGTCGCGCCGATGATCTTTAAGTCCGCTTTTCTACGCTTTTTCATCGTTGCGTAGAAATTCTCGTGCGAGCTGATATTAAGCAGATAGAGCTCGAGTTTGTTTTCAATCCAAGCGTAGCCAAGTAACACCTCTTGCCTATCGAGCTTGAACTTGTGCACCCAAAGATAAGACAGATCGCCTTTTTTCTGGGTGCCAAGCGTGGGATCTTCAATGATTCTGTCTATCTCGTCCTCGACCACTTCACATTGCGCCTCGGACAACTTGTTCATCTGCTTTTCAAAAACACGAGAGACGAAAACATCAATCTGATTGTTTTGGGGTCCGTCGCTCATAACGCTTTACCTTACCAAGTTTGACTTCTTCAGATGCAATCAGCGCCTCTTGCACAAAGCTATAGGGTAAATCAGGGTTCTCAGTCATGATTTTCCCAATTTTTGCCCAGTACTCAATTTGCTTGGGCACGGAGCGCATTTCAGCTTCTGCATGCACTTTTACATCTGACACAAACTCATCATCTAACCGTACACTGGTTGGCATGATTCACTACCTCGTTTATAAATCTTCACTGGTTAATATGCGACAAAATATCGCGCCTTGCAACATGTTTAGAACTGGCACATCTGGCGTGACTTAAGACGGCTCGGCTTCAACATATGTGATAAGTTGATACCCTTGTGACCCTTCTTTTTTGGCCGCTCAAAAATAAGCAATAAATACAAAGCGTTACGGAAAGCGCCTTTTAACAAGGGTAAAAGGCCATTTTTATCCTAACGGCCTGTTGTAACAGATGATTGTTAGGTTATTCTATAGTTCACTGCCGCATAGGCAGCTTAGAAAACACTATCGGATAACAGCCTCGCGAACACCGAGTTCACTGCCGCATAGGCAGCTTAGAAATTTGCGATTTGGGCTTGCGCGTAACAACTTTCGTTCACTGCCGCATAGGCAGCTTAGAAAGCTATACAGATCGCGACCGCTGAGTCGCTTAGGTTCACTGCCGCATAGGCAGCTTAGAAAACGAACTGCAGCAACGCGCCGAGGCGAACCCAGTTCACTGCCGCATAGGCAGCTTAGAAATTTGAGCACCAAGGTTTTAGCGCGATTATCCCGTTCACTGCCGCATAGGCAGCTTAGAAATGAGTGATTTCTCGGAACCCCGCGTCCATTCGGTTCACTGCCGCATAGGCAGCTTAGAAATTTCAGGTCGGTTATGACAGTGCTCTGAGGCCGTTCACTGCCGCATAGGCAGCTTAGAAACAGCTTTTCGCTAAACGGCTGGAGCTGTTCAGGTTCACTGCCGCATAGGCAGCTTAGAAACAAAGAATTGCGCTTCCTCGGCCGGGGCTTCCGTTCACTGCCGCATAGGCAGCTTAGAAATTCTCCATCTCATCAAGCTCTTTCTTGATTTCGTTCACTGCCGCATAGGCAGCTTAGAAAAATTCAACAACTGGACGGAGCGGTAGGTAAAAGTTCACTGCCGCATAGGCAGCTTAGAAAATTATCGGCAGTCACTGTGACTATTGCACCACGTTCACTGCCGCATAGGCAGCTTAGAAATACATCGGAGCCCGAAAGTGTTTCGACTTCGGGTTCACTGCCGCATAGGCAGCTTAGAAAGTTAACCGAAATCATCGATGTGGCCGAGCAGAGTTCACTGCCGCATAGGCAGCTTAGAAATTTATGGGAATGCTCATGATTATCAAACCAAAGTTCACTGCCGCATAGGCAGCTTAGAAATTTCTCGATTAATTCCGCACCAGCATCGAGTGGTTCACTGCCGCATAGGCAGCTTAGAAAAAAACGTGGCCGATAAAACGCAAGCCATCGACGTTCACTGCCGCATAGGCAGCTTAGAAAGGCCGCCGATGGTGGCTCCGGCATAGTCGTTGGTTCACTGCCGCATAGGCAGCTTAGAAATTCGCGCGGAATCGCATCAATACCATCGTGCGGTTCACTGCCGCATAGGCAGCTTAGAAAGTGTTGACTACCTGATGATTTGGCAAGATTGTGTTCACTGCCGCATAGGCAGCTTAGAAAACACCGATGACAATCGCTAACATGAACCAAAAGTTCACTGCCGCATAGGCAGCTTAGAAAATACAATAACCAAACTCACCAAGCCAAAACTTGTTCACTGCCGCATAGGCAGCTTAGAAAGCATGTATTTGGAGTGGATGCCTAAGGAGCTTGTTCACTGCCGCATAGGCAGCTTAGAAATTCGATGTCATCGGGTAGGATGAAATTCACATGTTCACTGCCGCATAGGCAGCTTAGAAAGTAGATTTTCGGTTGTGAATTAATCGCTGCCAGTTCACTGCCGCATAGGCAGCTTAGAAATCGCCGACGTGATCATCAGCGCGGTCGTAATCGTTCACTGCCGCATAGGCAGCTTAGAAACATAGTTAATTGGCTAGTAGAGTCAGATGAGGGTTCACTGCCGCATAGGCAGCTTAGAAATTTCCATATCACATCACCGCGCAACTCGTTGGGTTCACTGCCGCATAGGCAGCTTAGAAAGGCCACGCTTGGCACTGAATATGAGTGGTATTGTTCACTGCCGCATAGGCAGCTTAGAAAAGAGCACTCGCGCTCTAGTTGGGGGCCGTATGGTTCACTGCCGCATAGGCAGCTTAGAAATGGCCCCGGATCTGGCTAAGGTTCTGACATGGGTTCACTGCCGCATAGGCAGCTTAGAAATAACGAGAGCCACCTAGATTTATCGTCATGGGGTTCACTGCCGCATAGGCAGCTTAGAAAACAAGGCGTACGGGACCATACTGTTGAATAACGTTCACTGCCGCATAGGCAGCTTAGAAATGATTGACGCGGTCAAGGCTGGTTAAGTGGCGGTTCACTGCCGCATAGGCAGCTTAGAAAAATTTGCGCTCTAGGGAATACACGTTGTCATCGTTCACTGCCGCATAGGCAGCTTAGGCACGTTATTTGTCGTAGCCGCCGACAAACTCTGACACTCTCGTACATTCTTGCGACAGCCTTTTTGTGACTTGCTGATTATAGTCAGCCTTCTTTAACGCGTTTTATGCGACAAAATGAAGTGGGTGTGGCTGTGATGAATATCAGTAAACAACATCGAATGAGCCTTGTGGAGTGGGCTGAAAGAATTTATCCGAACAGCAAAGGATGGCGTGTAGTGAGCAAAAACTGGCGTTTTTGCGCGTTGGGTTCGGCATTTCCAACCATTATGGAACGCATGATTGAGGTCTTTAACGAGCCCTATTTGGCGCCGGTATTGGCTGACTATCCAGAAGTGATCACTAAACCGCTTAAACCTTACCTCAATGTCTCACTGAGCATGCCTGAGCGGGTAGCAATGCTGCATGACCATTATCGTTTTATGGCGAATACCTTTGGCCGTCATTGCAACACCATTTTTTCAGTCGCGGGTCTGCCTCTTGTCAGCTTTACCGCCAATAATGGCCGTCAATATGGCGTGCGTTTTTATCGTGGTGCAATTCGCGAAGGGGCACTGGGTTTGTCCTTGTATGACGTGGAGAGCAAGCAAGGCGTGTACAGCATTTCGTTCCACTTCAACCGAGAGGGGCGAGAGCTCTATATCGGTGCCTTGCAAGGTCCGAGTGATAGCGTACCTGACCGTCATCAGATCATTAAAATGTTGACGAAAACGGCGCATGGATTGCGAACCAAAGCTTTGATGTTAGAGCTGGTGCTGATGCTGGGCCGTATCATGGGTGCCGAGCGCTGCTACGCGGTGTCTAATAAAGGCCATATTTATAAAGCGATTCGTTACATCACTTCTAAGCGGAATGTGGTGACGTTTGATTATGATGAGCTTTGGCGAGAATATGATGGCATGCCACTGAATCGATATATGTATACCTTGCCGATGCTGCCAATACGTAAAGATGTTACCCAGCTTAGTGGCAGTAAACGACGTTTATACACCAAGAGATATGCTTGGTTGCATACCCTAGAGCAAGATCTGAACTTGGCGATAAACGCGTTGACGGAAACGCGTGCAGAAATGCATCAAGTTGCCTGAACAGCAAAAGTAATAAGAACAGAAAAATGGCCTCATAAGAGGCCATTTTGCGCGTCACTCACAAAACTCGCGACGCGCGAACTACACCAAACGTCGCCGGAAGAGTCGGTGTCCCAAGGCATTGAACAATGCGCCCGCCACAATCAGCCCGCCACCGAGATACGTCCACATGGACGGCAGTTCTTGAAAGACCGCTATCCCAATTAAAGTAGAAAACACGATTTGCACATACGCATAGGCCGACGCTTCGCCAGCTTGCTGTGTTTGCATGGCTTTGGTGAGTCCATACTGGCCGATTTGAGTAAACACGCCTACTAACACCAATAAGAATGTGAGCGGCAAACTTGGCATCACAAAGTCTGGCCACATCAACACCATTGAGACCGGCAGGGCGACCATCGGGAAGTATAGGATGATTACCGAGCTGTCTTCGCTGCGACTGAGCTTTCGCACAATCACGTAAGCGACCGAACTTCCCAAAGCCCCCAGTAATGCGATAGCGACACTAAAGGGCGGAAGTGCGCTATCGATCGATGTATTGAGGTTGGGTTGAACCATCAGATAGAGGCCGCCCAAACACAGAGCAATGGATACTAAGGTGGCGCCTTGTAATCGCTCTTTCAGCACGATAAATCCAAGCACCGCAGTAAAAACGGGATGCATGTATTGCAATACAGTGGCTTCGGCGAGCGGTAGGGTGGTGACGGCGTAATACACGCACATAAGTGCGGCAGTCCCTAATACGCCGCGCAGCAATAGTAGCGGTTTATTATTGCCAAAGGGCGACAAGCCTTTTCGTTTGACATCGGTGTAGCTGATGATAAGCGACACCAACGCCCGTGCAGCGACAATCTCAAAGAGCGGGATACCATGTAGGCTGACATATTTAACACAGGCGGACATGACCGCGAAGCCGAACGCGGAAAGGAGCATAAAGCGGATCCCAATCGGGATCGCGGACAATGAAAAGGCAGGCATAATCACACCGGCTAAAACAACAAGGCCGCTATGATAACGTGTCTCGATCCGTTTTGCTTGAGAGAACGCACTAACGCGCGGTTAAGCACTGCGCGTTGATTAAAACGTTAAAAAGAGAACTAAGGCCAAAGCCCTGTTAGCGCGCTCAGTAAACCCTCACTGGCACCTTGCTGGCCTAAATAGTCGAGTACAATCGGTACAAATTGTTGCAAGGTGGCCGCATCAATGCCGAGTGTGTCAGCCACCTTATATAAGCCCTTGAGCGAACTGATGTTATCGCCAATGCCACTGTCACCCAGTAATGACGAGAGGGAGGATAAATCAGGACGCAGACCTGCCAGCTCTTGCTGCTGGTTACCGGAGAGCTGATTCGCCGCCATCGCTAGCAGGGCACTTGCTCCGCCAGCCGCTTGCGTCGGGCTAACATCCACTTGCTCGGTAATCGCTTGTACAAGCGGCGATTCACTGGCTTGGTCGTCCGCAAATTGGGTCGCCATTTGGGTCATCACATCCGTGGTGGTATTACCTTGACCAAACAACGCCTGACTGGAGGGAGAGATTAATATGGCAGCAAGCGTAAGTGCTGGCAGTGTCGCTTTCATAGAAGGCACCTATTATCAACCGAGAGTGATGTAGGTATAGCGGTAAATGGCGGTGAATGAAAGTCGCAGACCACTAAGACAGTGTAAGGTCGGTGTTTTTAGATGATATGGTGCGATGTTGGATCCGCTTTTTGATGGCAAAAAAGGCCAGCGCCCCGGCGATCCCTCCAGCATGAGCGAGGTGAGCAATATCGATACCCAATGCGGCACGCATAGGCAGAGCTTGACCCGCGAGCGCATCTCCCACACATTTTACGCTAGTAATTAAGGCAATCCATTTCCCGCTAGGGGTGTGAATAGTGCTTATTCCTCCAAACATAAATAATCCATACAACACCCCAGATAGACCCATATATTGCTGATAGGGGCTCCACCACATCACCAGACCAACTACACACGCAAGCCACAAGATCAGCGAAGCCAGCGTACCGGCGCTGATATGGCGATAAAACATCAGGGCGAATACGCCTAATCCCGTCATGTTGGTCAGTAAATGGAAGACGTTGTGATGGATAAAATTGCCGGTTATCACGCGCCATACTTGGCCTGAAGCAAGTGCACTGCGCCGCCACACCCACGTCTCTGCGAGCGACGAATAATGAACACCCACACACACTAGCGCGACGATTATCAGCAATCCAAGTGTTTGAGTTGGCGCGTGTAGGGTGATAGGTCGTTTTCGCTTCATGGTCGCCTTTTATCTCGTTACAGCTTAAATAACAACGCCTTATTGCAGTCAATATGACTGAATGAGATCTCCCTCAAAGATCATTACAAATGATAATTGATCTCAATCGTATTTGCATCTATGATGCGCGCCCTGAACTTACCCCCAATTTAATGTTTGTATAACATGAAGTTAGTGAATGCGCTGTTAATCGGGCTTATGTTTGTGTCGCCATTGAGCCATAGCGATGATGAAACGAGTACGTTGTCGTCATTTTCGTGGCTGCAAAATGTGACGCAACAACAGGATAAAATTCGGACATATCTGGAACGCCAAAATCAGCATGCGCAACAGTCGCTGATGGCGAGTCAATCGCTTCGTGATGAGCTATTGAGTGAATGGGCGCGTACACCGCAAACCGGTTCCGAACCTTGGTTAGCGCGCGATGGTCGCGAGTTTTTACAAACACGGGTTAATGGTGAGCGCGTGCTGAGTGTGCGCAAAGCCGTCAGCGAACAAGAAGCCGTTCGCGAAAAAGAAGCAGGTAGTGAAAAAGCATCGACATTGCTCAACATTGAGGCGCGAGCCGCTGAGCATGTGTATTACCAGCTAGGGACTTGGTCGTTAAGTCCCAATGGACAATGGCTCGCCATTGCCGAGGATAATCACGGTGAGGAAGACTACCGCATCGTGCTGATCAACCGCCAATCAGGGCAAGCCGATATTATTGCCACCGGGGCTGATGCATCTGTCATCTGGTCGCCGAATAATCAGCAGCTCTACTATGTCGGAAAAGAGGCGAAAACCGCGCGTCCCAGCCAGTTGTTCCGCCATGAAATAGGCACTACCGGTGGCGATAGCTTGGTGTATGAAGAAGTCGATCCAGCTTGGTTGTTGTCGGTATACCGTGCTAGCCACACAGATACGGCTATTGTGCAAGTCAACAATGAATCGTCGACCGAACAGCGTCTACTTCGTCTGAATGATGGCAGCCTGTCTGCACCGCTCAAAGCTCGTCAACCGGATGTCGAATACTATCTCGACAAGACGGATGATGCGTTATGGATGCTGAGCAACCACCAAGGAACCAAGCAGTTTTATCGCACCGCAGTTGCGACGCCGAATGATTGGCACGTCGTTTATGCTGCCGAGCCGGGCGCTGAGTTAAACACGTTTTACCTTTTCGAAGATGGCATTGTCCTCACCCAACAGTACGAGGGTGAGCAGTGGTTTATCTTACTTAATACGGACGGTGAGCGCGTGGTTAAGCAGCCTTTGGCGGCACAAGGGCAGGTCGCTTGGTTTGCGCGCGGAGGCGACTATGCTAGCAATCAATTGTTTATTCGCAGTATGTCGCTCGTACAGCCACCACGATGGGAAGCGCTGGATCTTAAATCCGGCACACGTCGTGAAGTCAGTGCCGATCATTACCCCGACTTTGATGCATCTCGTTATCATTCTGAACGCTTGTACGTTGGGCCGCATCGTATTCCGGTTACGTTGGCGTACCGCAAAGATGCGCTGACCCCGTCATCGCCAGTCGTGCTGTATGGGTATGGCGCGTATGGCTTTACCATGAAGCCGTATTTTATGCCGCAAACTGTCTCGCTAATGGACCGAGGCGTCATCTATGCAATTGCGCATGTGCGTGGCGGTGGCTATTACGGTGCAACATGGCACCAAGCGGGCAGCGGGATGAATAAAAAGCATGGCATCCAAGATTTTATTGATGTCGCCAAAGCGATGGGCCGTTATCAAGACGGGCAGCGTGCAGTCGCGGCTGTGGGCTCAAGCGCTGGCGGTACCTTGATTGCCGCGGCACTTAACCAAGCGCCCGCAGCGTTTGCTGCCGCTAGCCTCAATGTTCCGTTTGTCGATGTGCTGGGCAGTATGGCCAACCCGGCGTTGCCGTTAACGGCACAGCAATACCAAGAATGGGGCAATCCTGCGCAAAGCGATCAGCGCGAGGTTATGCAAGGCTATGATCCTTTGCGCAACATCCAGCAAAAACCTTATCCCCCGATGCTGGTGCGTGTCGGCTGGGACGATCAGCGTGTGCCTTTTTGGGAGGGGGCGCAATACCTTTCGCATTTAGCCGCAACCAGCACCCGATCGGGCCCTTATTTGTTGTTGACGGATTTTTCCCGAGGCCACCAAGCCGATGCGCGTCATGGGCTGACGCAACAAGCGACCGACTATGCCTTTCTCTTACACCAACTGAAGCGTGTGAACTAACCGGAGTATTAAATGAAATTGTCTTCTGTCTCTGTGGCAGTGCTGGCGGCACTGGCTACTGGCACCGTGCACGCCAATTCTGTCAACACCGAGGAGAATACCTCTGGTGGCGTGACCAATTCCCATGTTGAGACGGTGGTCGTCACGGCCAATAAATTTGCTGAATTACCGTCAGATACAGCGGGTTCGGTCGCCATTTATCGTGGCGAAGATATCCAAAAAAAGGGCGCCACCGAGCTCTATGATGCACTCACAAACGAACCGGGTGTCAGTGTGACAGGCGGAGCGGGTCGCCCTCAAAACATCACTATTCGCGGCATGTCCGGTAACCGTATCTTGATTGTGGAAGATGGCGTTCCAGTCGCAGATGGGTTCGGTGCCGCTGATTTGAATGATAAAGCAGGGCGTAATTCCTTTGATATCGCAAGCGCCAAGCAAATCCAAGTCGTGAAAGGCGCTAGCTCAACCAGTTACGGTTCAGGTGCATTAGGCGGTGCTGTGATCGTGACGTCGCTGAGCGCTGACGATCTCCTCCGTAACAAAGATCTGTACGCCGACGCGCAAGTTACCTATAGCGAGCTCAGTGATAAAGGCCGAGTTGGCAGTCGTCTCGCGCTCCGTCATGGTGATACCAGTGCGTTGCTCGATGTGAGCTATTGGGAAGGGGAAGAAACCCGTAATTACCAGCAAGATTTGTACAACCGTACTTTGGATGGTGGCAGTGCGTCGTTGCGTCTGGATCATTATGTCTCCGATCGTTGGAAGCTAAGTGCTCGAGCCAAGCTCTACCGTGAAGATGCATCGCGACAAGAAGGGACAGCATCGATTCAACCTGACGGTAAGTGGGATATCAAAACGTTTGATCAAGCCGAACAAATCGAAACTACGCAATTTTGGCTTGGCAGTGAATATCACGCCCAGCAGCCTTGGTTAGAAACTCTCAATACCAAGCTCTATTACCGAAATACCGATTTTACCCAGAACACGAACCGTTTGATGACTCGCTGGAACATGGGGATCAATGAGCAACGTCGGGTGCTGGATGATCGCCGTTTTAAAGACCAGTCAATCGGTTGGTCGGTAGACGCCAACGCTGAGCAAATCAGCGGAGACGTGGTGCATACGCTGGTTTACGGTGGTGTGTTAGAAACGGCTTACCATGAACGCCCGGTGACGAAAACGACTCTCGATTGGAACGGCGTAACGGTGAGTGATACGCAACCGTTCGCGCCAGCACGGAGTTATGCGTTAGGTGTTTATGCGCAAGACACAATGAGTATCGGGCAGTGGCGTGTCATGCTGGGTCTACGTGCTGATGCGTACCGATTAAGCGCAGACGATCCCCAAGCCATTGGCATGGCGAGTGTGGCGGACAATAACAGTGCAGCGGTGTCGCCCAGTGCTTCGGTGGCTTATCACTGGACGCCCGCGTTCAATACCTACCTCAGTTATAAGCATGGTTATCGAGCGCCTGAATACGACAAAAGCTATGGCTACTCTAACCACGCCTCTGTGCCGGTGACGCCATTTGTGGTGTTGCCCAATCCGTCGCTTGACGCGGAAACCAGCGATAGTTTTGAGCTTGGGGCCAAATATGATGACGGCAAGCTCCGCTTATATACCGCGGCATATTACAACCGGTTTAGCCAGTTTATTGATATTGCCGATCAGGGTTTTAATGCGGAAACCGGCCTGTTTGAGAAACGCTATGAAAACCTTGATGGTGTAAAAACGTATGGCGTTGAGGCATCAGCGGCCTATGCATTTACCGATCAATGGCAAGCGAAAAGTCAGATCGGCTGGATCTCTGGCAAAGACGACAATGACGAGTATGTTCGCAATTTAGCCCCCCTCGAAGGCAGTCTGTCGCTTCACTTCGATAACCAATCGTTTAACGGTTATACCCGTTTGAACTGGGCAGATCAGATGACCCGCACGCCCATGTGTTACACCGAGTTAGGCACCCGCACTGAGTGTGCTCAGACGGCGTTGTTGATCAAATC
>NZ_MEBP01000007.1:0-6612 GCF_001722075.1 Salinivibrio sp. SS2
ATACGATTTTGGCTCAGCGTGGACGCATGGATGACCTTCTCTGTCAGCGACATACGCAAGAACCAACGATAAGCAACGTTGACTTCAATTTCTTTAACAAGCTGGCGCTCGCTTTTGATGCCGAAGAGATAGCCAAGCAGGATGATTTTAAATAAGCGAACGGGGTCAACGGGTGGACGGCCATTATCTTTGCAATAAAGGTGAGCGACTTCATCTCGAATAAACTCGAAGTCGATGGCGCGGTCGATTTTACGAACAAGATGGTCTTTGGGAACAAGTTGTTCCATCGTCACCATTTCAAGTTCATATTGGTGTGGAGAAGGTTCTTGAAGCATACCGGAGCATCCCTATTGCAACACTCCTATTAGATCAAAGGTCTAGCTCGAAAGCTAGACCTTTGTCAGCAGTCTGAAAGCCGCATCGATGCGGCTTTTTTCGTTATCATCACGCTATCCACGGGCTTTTAGCTTTCATTATGGATCTCTAAATTGGCGAGCTCTTGTTGTTGTTCACGAACTGTTTTCGCACTGTCACTACGCAAGCTTTGTATGTATTCCAAATACGCTTGGTCAACATCGTTGGTCACGTACTCACCACTAAACACAGAGGTTTCAAAACGTTCGATAGCGGGGTTTGCCTCACCGACAGCGGCAACAAGATCGCTTAAGTCTTGATATATCAAACCGTCGGCACCAATCAATTTGGTAATTTCATCCACTTCTCGTCCATGAGCAATCAGCTCATTGGCACTGGGCATATCAATACCATATACGTTGGGGAAGCGCACTTCTGGTGCTGCGGAAGCGATATACACTCCTTTCGCACCGGCTTCACGCGCCATTTCAATGATCTGCTCCGACGTCGTGCCACGCACAATCGAGTCATCCACCAACAAAACGCGCTTATCTTTAAATTCTGAGCGGATTGCATTGAGCTTGCGGCGCACTGATTTACGGCGCATTTGTTGACCGGGCATGATAAACGTGCGGCCTACATAGCGGTTTTTTACAAACCCTTGTCGATAGGGCTTGCCGAGCACCTGCGCAATTTCAAGCGCAATATCACAGGACGTTTCAGGAATCGGGATGACCACATCAATGTCCATCTCTTCCCAGTCTCGCTGTATTTTCGCACCCAATTTTTGTCCCATACGAACGCGCGCGCCATACACCGAAATTTTATCGATAAACGAATCAGGGCGAGAGAAATAAACGAATTCAAAAATACACGGGTGCAAACTTGGTGAGGCCGCACATTGGCATGTGTGAAGTTGACCATCGAAAGTAATGTAGACGGCTTCACCTGGGGCCACATCACGGACAAAGTCAAAACCAACTGCATCAAGGGCAACCGACTCTGAAGCAACCATGTATTCAACTTGGCCTTGCTCTTCACGCTTGCCCAAACACAGGGGACGAATACCATGCGGGTCACGGAAGGCAATCATGCCATGACCGATAATCATGGATACCACTGCGTAGGCACCCGATACCTGCTCATGCACCGAGCGGACGGCAGCAAACATATCATCAGCGGTAAGCGGATGTGACACGGCGTTAGAAAGCTGGTGCGCAAGAACGTTGAGGAGGATTTCAGAATCTGAGGTGGTATTTAGGTGACGGCGGTCTTTTTCAAACAAGGAATGACGGAGTGCTTCTGCATTGGTCAAGTTCCCGTTGTGCGCCAAGGTTATTCCATAGGGAGAGTTGACATAAAACGGCTGTGCTTCTGAGGCACTAGAGCTGCCGGCGGTCGGATAACGCACATGGCCAATACCGACATGACCTTGTAAACGTTGCATATGTTTGAGTTGAAAAACATCCTTCACCAAGCCATTTGCTTTGCGAAGGCGGAAACGATTGTCGTCGATGGTGACAATCCCGGCTGCATCTTGGCCGCGGTGCTGTAGCACCGTTAACGCATCATAGATGGACTGGTTGACCGGATTGGCCCCTACGATTCCAACAATACCACACATGTCAGCTATTCCTTGTTACGCGTAAACCAGCCTAAGACCCCGCGATCTTAGGTAAGAAACTGGAACTGTTCTCGAGGTAGTTAAAGAACCATTCAATAACTACAGCAAAATTAGGAATCAGTTCAGATTGTCCCCATGCTTGGGTTTTAGAGACTGACGTAAACGCATCCAAGAAAAACAAGACGGCGGCGACAATCAATACTCCACGAACACTTCCGAACACAATCCCCAACACTCTATCTGTCCCTGATAGTCCTGTTTTATGCACTAACTGGGCAATCACATAATTGACCACTGCACCCACAATGAGGGTAGCAATAAACAGTAAGGCAATAGCGGTTCCGTTACGGATCACCGCATCCTGTATGTTGGTGAGATACACCGCAAGTTGCGGATAAAATTGGCTGGCGACAAAAAAAGCACCAAACCAAATCACCAAAGACAATGCCTCTTTGACAAAGCCTCGGATAACGCTAACCAGCGCCGAAAAACCAATGACGCCAAGAATCAGGTAATCAATCCAAATCATGTTATTCACTTGCTCGAGACGCGCGCATTCTAACAGAAAAAATGCTCACGCAAACGTTTTCTTATTGGGTAAGTGGGTCAAATTTGCGCAATTGCCCTTTCAGCCCGGTGAGAGATTCTAAGTCTGCCAATTGAGATTCCAGCGTGTTTTTAGACACATCTGGACCCACAACCACTTTGGCAAGGTCATCAGGTTTCAGATCCCGTGGCAAAATATGGGCTTGGTAACCTTTCTCACGCAATTGGCTAACCAAACGGCGCGCATTCTCCTGATTGCGGAAGGTACCAAGGCGAATCATCCACGCGCCATCTGCCGTGGCGATCGACTCAGATGCCGTTGAATCAGGGGTCGTTTCACGCTGGTTTGATGCGTCCCCTTCTTCGTCGGTTGTTTTTACCGAGGTGTCAGGCACAGCAACATCAGCCACCTGTGGTTCAGCAATGGGAGTTTCTGTCACAGACGCATCAAAGTCATCGCGCAGAGGAATACTTTGATAGCTCTCTTGATAGTGCTCTTTTTTGCCATCCAAAACATCTGGCAAAAAAATCACCCCCATTGACACCAATACCAGCGTACCGACTAATCGTTTTTGCAACTTACTGGCCACATCGACTCCGTTTTAATTAATCTGTTCACTCACTTGCCCCACGGTATGGAACGACCCGAATACGACCACACAATCACGCTCGGGTTCCGCCGCTTGGTAGGCCGCTTGATAAGCGTGATAAGGGGTGTCAAATAGCTCCTCTGCGTTTACGGGCAAAGCACTCGCCGGAGCCCCCCGCGCAACACTCAAGGAAGCGGGATACCAATGGTCAACAATTCCCTCAAAGCACGCTAACGTGCCGGCAATATCTTTATCTGCCAGCATAGCAACCACAGCATGGATGTTTCCGCCTCTATCCTGCTTAATGGTCGCTAATCTATCCGCCAAATATTGCGCAGCGTGCGGGTTATGGGCGACGTCAAACACGGTGTAAGGCTGGCTTGAAATAACTTGCATCCGGCCAGGCACAGTGAGGGTTCGCAATGCCTCGGTGATGTGCGTGTCAGCGATATCCAGCTCTGCGACCCCAAGCGCCATTAATGCCGTTGCGGCATTTTGCATAGGAATATGAGGAACTGGCAGCGCATCCATATCAAAGGCACCGGCATGCCAACACCAAGTATCACCTTGCTGTACATAGTGATATTGATAACCAATTTGATACAAGTCTGCACCAATCGCGTCCGCATGCGCAGCAACACTCGGAGGAGGCGCAGGTTGACCACAAATCGCCGGTTTACCCGCACGGAAAATCCCCGCCTTTTCATACCCGATTTGGTCGATGTCATCGCCGAGCCAATCACAATGATCCAGCGCTAGACTGGTGATCACTGATACGTCATGCTCGACCACATTCGTTGCATCTAAGCGTCCCCCAAGGCCGACCTCTAGGATCACGACATCAAGCTCGTGCTGCTTAAATAGCTGCAACGCCGCCAAGGTACCAAACTCAAAAAAGCTCAGGCTGGTTTCTCCGCGCGCTTGCTCAATGGCGGCGAATGCTTGGCAATGCGCCGCATCGTCTAATGGTTTGCCATTAATACGCACGCGTTCGTTGTAATGAACAAGGTGAGGAGAGCTATACACGCCAGTGCGATAGCCCGCATTCTGCAAGATCGCCTCGAGCAGCGCACAAGTCGTTCCCTTACCGTTGGTACCCGCCACTGTTATGATCTTTGGGGCAGGTTTGGTCAATTGCGCATGCTCGGCAACGTGGGTAACGCGTTCTAACCCTAAGTCAATCGCGCTGGTATGGATGGATTCAAGATAAGACAGCCACGTCGATAGCGGGGACGTGGCTGTAGGAATGCATTGTTCAGACATTAACTTGGTCAGTTGCTACATGATGGGTAGATAATACCAAGGATAACGCTGAGGAACACGGTCAAATCTTACTCTTGAGAGGCAGATTGCTCGTCTTCTTGTGGCTTGTCTTGTTCAACGTCAACCACCAATGGTGATTTCACATTGCTCAGCTTTGCAAGCAGCCCTGCCAAGCGCTGACGCATTTCGCGACGATCAACAATCATGTCGATGGCACCATGCTCGAGCAAGAATTCACTGGTCTGAAAGCCTTCAGGTAACTTTTCACGTACCGTTTGCTCAATCACGCGACGGCCCGCAAAACCAATGATGGCTTTAGGTTCCGCGACATTGACGTCGCCAAGCATTGCGAAACTGGCGGTGACGCCACCATAGGTTGGATCGGTCATCACCGAGATAAACGGCATCTTATGGCGAGAAAGACGCTCCAGCGCAGCGCTAGTTTTCGCCATCTGCATCAGCGACATCAAGGCTTCTTGCATACGCGCGCCACCGCTGGCAGAAAAACATACCAGACCACAGTTATTCTCAATCGCAGTATCTACTGCTTTCACAAAACGTGCACCTACAACGGCACCCATTGAGCCACCCATGAACTTAAATTCAAAGGCACAGGCAACCACAGGAACCTCTAACACGGTTCCTTTCATGACGATCAGTGCGTCCTTCTCACCACTCGACTTTTGTGCCGCAGAAAGGCGGTCTTTATATTTTTTCGAGTCACGAAACTTCAGCACATCTTTCGGCTCAAGCTCAGCGGCAATCTCTTCGCGACCGTCTTTGTCGAGAAACACATCAAGGCGGCGACGAGCAGGAATGCGCATGTGATGATCACACTTAGGGCATACCTCTAGGTTACGCTCTACATCTGCGTGATAAAGCACTTGGTCACAGGACGTACACTTGGTCCACACCCCTTCAGGAATGGATGCTTTGCGCGATGAACCAATGTTGCTTTTCGTTAGGATTTTTTCAAGCCAGCTCATGGACAACCTTTACTTAATCATGGGCGTCCGCATAGGACGTCCATCTTGGATTCGTAACAAATTAGACCGAATTAAATCACAAGTCAGTCAGACTTGGGATAAAAAACTGGTACTACCTATTCTTCGCTCTACCCTTTGACGCGCTACTATTTAGGCCCGTTCAATGACCTCATCGGGTAAAAACAGGGGGCCAATCGGCGCATCGGGCAGCGCAAACTCTTGCGGATAATCAACCTCAACCAAATACAAGCCTTCCGCTTTGGCAGTGGCGGCCGCTAAGGTGCGATCTTTTTGGGCCAGCAGCCATTCAATCCATTCGGGAGGATGTTCTTTTCGGCCCACAGCCATCAAGCTACCTGCAATATTTCGCACCATATGATGAACAAATGCATTCGCTTTAATATCGATGATAATGTAACGCTCGCGACGACTCACCGACAAATGCATCACATTTCGCCACGGTGATTTTGACTGACATTGCGCAGCGCGGAACGAGGAAAAATCGTTTTCCCCCAATAAGTACTGACCGGCCTGATGCATTAAGGTTTCATCCAACTCACCATAATAATGGCTGACCCCCGTGGCTAAAATGCCCGGACGCAGAGGATGATTGTAGATGATATAACGGTAACGACGAGCGGTCGCGCTAAACCGAGCGTGAAAGCTGTCAGGCACCTCTTTTGCCCAACGAACAGCAATCGCATCCGGTAAATTAGCATTCACACCCAGTGTCCATGCTTTTAACGGCCGCTGGCTATCCACATCAAAGTGCACCACTTGACCAGTCCCATGCACACCAGCATCGGTTCGTCCAGCACATTGAACATCGATAGTTTGGTTAGCCACGATGGATAAAGCACGCTCCAAGTGCGCTTGTACGCTGGTAACTTCTCGTTGGCGCTGCCAACCGTAAAACTGCGCTCCATCATATTCAATGCCTAACGCGACTCTCATGCTTGTGCCTTTTCGTTTACTCACTATCAAGGCGCCGCATTATATACGTAATGCATGCGATGTGCAGGTCCGATACCGGGCCCCTTTAATCATCGATGTCGCCAACGCAAAGATAAAAAACGGCAGCCGAAGCTGCCTAATGCCGATCAGTTAAGCAAAAAATGATCGGTTGAACGATCCTGAGAGGGTGTCAAAATCCGAGTGTTTCTGCACACTCGGATTTTTTTATGTTCTTAAGACAAGCCCTCGACCGAATACATCAATTCTCTGCGTACCAAATAAATGACCTAACCGA
>NZ_MEBP01000008.1:0-2220 GCF_001722075.1 Salinivibrio sp. SS2
ATGTGTCTTGTGTTGTTGTTATTGTCTTAGTGTGTGTTTTGTTCATGCTGTGGCGAAGATTTGATCAACAACGCCGTTCTTCGGAGGCGTTGATGATGATGATCTGATCGCCGCTAGTGGATAAGTTCAATGATTTAGGAAACAACGCCCATAAGACTTGGTATGCCTGTTAGTTACCGAGTTGATTGATGGGGGCAACCCCATTGGGATCAGTGCGTTAGGTGAATGATTTGATCAACAACGCCATGTTAATGAGTCACCCTCCTATTTTTAAACAACGTTAAACGTAGAGGGTTTGACAGTACGCTCCAATATCATTGGAGAGTCATGCCGCCTAGTACCATTAGGTCATCATTGTTCTATATTTACCGCCACCAGTTTCATATTTATCCGTGATGCATCCATGCCACCCTAACGAGTATAAGGTTAGCAACAGGACGCTGACCTCAGCATCGACAAAATCTGGCTCTTGGTAACACGTTTTTCATAACATAGTCTTCTGCATGTGACGAGAAAAATCGTTATGTGATCTCCACTATTTTTAGTGTGAATGTATCGTCCTATCGATTCGCCGCCGCAAGGCTAAAATAAACCGCCATAATGATGTTCGCAATAGAACGGTTATTTGAGATTTGATAAGCCGAGATAGCGTGATTTAACTCGTTCTCACGCTCCTAAGTGGGAACGGGAAGTAATGTCTAATGGCCCTGTCACGGCAAGCAGCGGTGAGTCGCAGTAAGAGGCCCTCTATATGTGCTTGATGTAAGCAATGACTTAATGGCGGAAAGGATAGAACGAAGTAGACGACTTTGTTGTTCGAGAGCATTGGCTGCTGGCACAGCCAAAAAATGCTATTACCTATTGACCGGCTAAGGGCTCATAGGTGTTAGGCGACATTTCTACGTTTAACTTCTTTCTTATACGAAGATTCATTGTATAGCCAAATAACCCAAAATGCGAAAAACATCCCGATCGTGTAAATTGAGTAATTAAGAGCATTATCCGATAAGAAAATCGTAATGCTTGCCGCATCAGAAGATGGATAAAGGAAAATAACATTAAAAATCATGTACAAAATGGCTGTGACGAAAGTCGTTCTGAAAAGCCAATTTAAACACCCTTTCTTTCGCGATTTTTTCCAATTATCAAATGCTTTACCATTCATTAATCCACTCCTTTCTATTAACTGAAGCTAGATTCACGCCAAGATACTATCAATACCCTATCGTTTATCTCATGTCGCCTAACGAATGACATGTATTCCCCCCTCTTGAAGATCTGCCACACTTAGGTGCGGCCGTTAATACCGGAGGTAAGCATGTCTACTCAATTCTTTGGTGGCGTTGATCTCGCCAAGCACCACTTTTCTCTTCACGCGGTGGATGACCACGTAAAAATCATTTTCCATAACTCGTTCTCACGCTCCTGAGTGGAAACGGGAGGTAATGTCTAATGGCCCTGTCACGGCAAGCAGCGGTGAGTCGCAGTAACAGACCTTCTCTATGTGTTTGCCATAATCAATGACTTAATGGCGGAAATAACAGAACGAAGTATACCATTTTGTTGTTCGAGAACATTGCCTGCTGCGCAGCCAAAAAAAATGCTATTGCCTATTGACCGGAGAAGGGCTCATAGGTGTTAGTTGCCCATCTCAAGTCCGAGTGCTAACATTTGTACACACAACAGCAAAGGAACACATCATGGACACTAGAATTCAATTTCGTGTTGATGAAGAAACAAAACGCCTAGCACAACAAATGGCTGAGAGCCAAGGGCGCACACTGAGTGATGCTTGCCGTGAACTTACTGAGCAACTCGCTGAACAACAAAGAAAAACATTATCTCACGATGCGTGGTTAACTGAACAAGTAAACCTAGCGTTTGAGAAGTTTGACTCAGGAAAATCCGTTTTCGTTGAGCACCAAGCTGCTCAATCTCGAATGGAAGAGCGTAAAGCCAGAATCCGTAATCGAGGCAAGTAATGATTTTATGGGAAGAAGCGTCACTTAACGATCGTGAAAAGATCTTTGAGTTTCTCTATGACTTCAACCCTGAGGTGGCGGAAAAAACTGACAGCCTCATTGAAGCAAAAGTAGAAAACTTGCTTGAACAACCTTTAATGGGCGTACAACGAGATAGCATCCGCGGACGATTGCTCATTATTCCTGAGATTTCGATGATTGTCTCTTACTGGGTCGAGGGGGCGTTGTTGATCAAATC
>NZ_MEBP01000009.1:0-16737 GCF_001722075.1 Salinivibrio sp. SS2
GTCAGCTTCAGTGTGTGTGAAGAGACATGTGGCTGATCATCCTCTCAAACCAGCTAAGGATCGTCGCCTTGGTAAGCCGTTACCTTACCAACTAGCTAATCCTAACTGGGCCCATCCCGACGCGATAGCTTACATGTAGAGGCCACCTTTGGTCCGTAGACATTATGCGGTATTAGCCGTCGTTTCCAACGGTTATCCCCCTCGTCAGGGCAGGTTCCCAGCCGTTACTCACCCGTCCGCCGCTCGACGTCCAGTAAATCCACCGAAGCTTCAATACTGCCGTTTCCGCTCGACTTGCATGTGTTAGGCCTGCCGCCAGCGTTCAATCTGAGCCATGATCAAACTCTTCAATTAAAGTTTTTTCGAAACCGAAGTTTCAGCTCAATGAATACTGATTACTGTTTATCTCCGAAGAGAAAAACGAATTGACTGTGCCGAATAACTGTAAAAGTTATCGTTTGGTCACTCAGTTCATCGAATAAATCTTTTTGTCTATTCTCAACGAGTGCCCACACAGATTGCATAGGTCAAATTGTTAAAGAGCGTTGACTTGCGAAGCGTTGCTTCGCTCGGTCAGGGCTGCGTATATTACTCGCCTTGCCGATGAAGTCAAGAAGAAATTTTATCTTTTTGTTGATGCCAATCGGCGAAAACAAAACGTCTTTTTGACTCCCCTAACGCGTTGTCGGCGTTAAGTAGGTGGGCTATCTTAATCATTTAAAAACTGACGTCAAGCGTTTATTTTTATTTGATTTTTTGCCCCGACATGGCCGCTGAGCGCTTGCCCTGTGTGCCGTGTCGATGGAGGCGCATTATAGAGAAGTTGCTCACCTTGGCAAGAGGGAAAAGCGACTTTTTTTAGAAAAAGCCGCTGTTCGGTCAAACAATCAGCGTTATGGCCTAAAAGCGGGCAAATTGCTCGCTGAATTCCGCCACTTTACGCCAATCCGTGTATTCCACTTCCTTGGTGGTGTCCGTTTCCCCACCCGTAATATGCATGATAAAGCGAATCATCACTCGATCGAACCATTTATAGCGTGGGTAGTAGAGTGCGCCCGCAAACACACCATGCAGTTCAGGGGTCCACGGTGACTTCTCGATAAACTTACGGCTATAAGCGCTGGTCTCTGGTGTGTCTTTGCCCGGTTTACGCGCAGTGAGATTGACACTAAAGAATGCAGCTTTCGCCGCTTTGAGCTGTTCAACATGCGTATTGATAAATTGGTACAGCTTTTTATTAAAGTGGCCATATCGGATAGACGCGCCAATCAGCACGCGATCATAATGACTGAGATCGACCTGAGGAAGCTGATGAATATCCTTTATCTCACACTCCGCCGACTCACCCAGCTGTTTCTCGATAAAATGCAGGATCTTCTTGGTCTGCCCTTCTCGGCTAGAGTGCAGTAGTAAGACCTTTTGCGTTGCATCCTGTTGCGCGCTCATGTTCTCTCCTTCCCCATTCGGCTAGCTGCGCCAGAATGTGGGCGTAAATAAAACCAATAACGTGAATATCTCTAAACGGCCAAAAAGCATCGCGAGGATCAATACCCATTTGGCCGTATCATTAATATCACCAAAGTGAGCGGCCACTTCTCCGAGTCCCGGTCCTAAGTTATTGAGGGTCGCAGCAACCGCAGAAAAAGCGGTTAATTCTTCAATCCCCGTCGCAATTAAGGCCAACATGCAAATGACAAAGACCAGCGCGTAAGCCGAGAAGAAGCCCCATACGGCATCGACCACTTGTTGCCTTAGCGCCTTATTCCCGACTTTGATGGTATAGACCGCACGAGGGTGCACTAACCGTTTTAGCTCCCGTGTCCCTTGCAGAGAGAGCAACAGAATACGGATCACCTTCATCCCGCCACCAGTTGAGCCAGCACAGCCACCAATAAACGATGAAAACAAGAGTAAAACGGGGAGGAACAACGGCCAATGGGCGAACGTCGTCGTGGTATAGCCAGCAGTGGTCGAGATAGAGACAGACTGAAACAAGGCTTGGGTTAATGTCTCTGTCGGACCGTCGTACACTTGGTGCCCGCTTAGCATGGTAAAGACCACCAGCCATAATAAGAACTGAATCACCAAAAAGGCGCGAAACTCAGGGTCACGGAGATAAAATTTAATGTTCAGACCATTATTGGCAAACGCGGCAAAATGCAACGAGAAATTACATGCAGAGATGAGCAGAAAGACAACCGTGATCAGGTTGATGGCGGTGCTATCAAAATGTCCAATACTGGCATCATGGGTCGAAAAGCCCCCAATCGCTACAGTAGAAAAACTGTGCCCAATTGCATCAAAGGCTGACATACCGGCTAGCCAATAGGCCAACGCACAGCTCACGGTCAAGGTCAGATAAATGTACCAAAGCACCTTGGCTGTCTCGGCTATTCGCGGTGTCATCTTGGTATCTTTGACAGGACCAGGGATTTCCGCACGATAAAGCTGCATTCCCCCGATACCGAGCACAGGCAGAATCGCCACCGCTAACACAATGATCCCCATGCCGCCGAGCCATTGTAGTAATTGACGATAAAATAAAATCGCTTTGGGAAGCTCATCCAACCCCACAATCACGGTTGCACCCGTTGTGGTTAAGCCTGAAAAAGATTCGAAAAAGGCTTCGCTGACGGAAAGATCGGGTTGCTCCGAGAGTATCAAAGGTACCGCGCCCGCGCTGCCAATCACCGTCCAAAACAAGACCACAATCAAAAAGCCGTCACGCGCTTTTAGCTCATGTTTATTGCGACGGTTTGGAAACCACAGCAACCCACCGCCGGCAAGCAACAGAAAGAAGGTTAGTACGAAAGGATAACCTGCACCGTCTCGATATATAAACGCGACCAGCGCTGGTGCGAGCATGGTTATGCTGAACAGGGCCAGCAGGAGTCCGACGATGCGGGTGATGGAACGAAATTGCATAGCCTGACGTGGCCCTCTTATCGGCGACAGTATTTAACTGACGTCTCGTCGTTACACGTAAAGCAGGCTAGGTGCCTGACGTTGATTCATTTTCCAGCGGAGACACAAGGGCCTGGCCGCGGGTCTGGTTTTTTAATGCTTCTAGAAAATCTGCGACAAATCGCGCGTCAATGCGCACAGTTAATCGCACATTATGACTGAATTCTGCATCAAGCTGAACGCCATGGTATTGCTTGAGTAAGGATTCAATTGTATCAATGTGAGCATATTCACAGCTTAAGACATAAGGAACCGTAACAGCGATTTCTCGCGTTTCCATCATCATCAACGCTTGTTGCACACTACTTCCGTATGCTTTCACCAAGCCACCGGTACCCAGCTTTACCCCACCGAAGTATCGCACCACCACCGCACAAATTTCACCGACATTCGCACCGGAAAGCTGCGCGAGCATGGGCTTACCCGCCGTCCCGGCAGGCTCACCATCATCGCCACATCCCCACTGTACGGAGGATTCAGGCCGACCCGCGACGAATGCCCAACAGTGATGACGTGCATCTGGATAGGTCTCACGGATAGATTGAATAAATTGTTTGGCGTCTTCTTCTCCTTGCGTATGAGCAAGGTAGGTAATGAAGCGACTTTTCTTTATCTCCTGCTCACAGCGGACTGTTTGAGCAGGAACCCGATAGGGAGTGATGGACATACACAGCTCGACCCAATACTTTTCCCCGTCAGTCTACCATAGCCCATCAGAGAATAACGCAGTGTAAAGCTTCTACTCACACCACATATTTTAAACATTCGTTTAACTTTTGGTTGTCATTTCTTATAACAATGATCCACACTAGGTCGCATCTGGTCTAACCAGAACACTCTTCAACCAGGATGGTA
Source organism: Salinivibrio sp. SS2 (assembly GCF_001722075.1). NCBI lineage: Bacteria > Pseudomonadati > Pseudomonadota > Gammaproteobacteria > Vibrionales > Vibrionaceae > Salinivibrio > Salinivibrio sp. SS2. The sequence continues at coordinate 3,820 of NZ_MEBP01000009.1, forward strand.
CTGCCAACGTGGAGAACGACCATGATCTACCAAGGAGATAACCTTTCAGTTCGTGCATTGGATAACGGCATTGCAGAACTGACGCTGGACAGCCAAGGTTCTGTCAACAAACTGGATCTTGCAACGCTAGAAAGCTTAAACGAAGCGCTGGAAGCGCTTGCGGGCCAAGACATTAAAGGCTTACTACTCACCTCAGCCAAATCAGCCTTTATTGTAGGCGCGGATATTACAGAATTTCTCGGCCTTTTTGCCAAGCCAGATCAGGAACTGTCTGACTGGGTGGCACGTGCTAACGCTATTTTTAACCGCTTGGAAGACCTACCTTTCCCAACGATCAGTGCCATTAATGGCCATGCTCTTGGCGGTGGTTGTGAGTGCGTACTCGCCACTGACTTACGCGTGGCGAGCACTGACGCCCGTATCGGTCTACCCGAAACCAAACTCGGTATTATGCCGGGCTTTGGAGGGACCGTTCGTTTGCCACGTCTTGTCGGCGCAGATACCGCAATGGAGCTGATTACCGCAGGAAAAGACAAGCGCGCCAGTGCTGCGTTGAAAGAGGGACTGGTCGACGCGGTGGTAGAGAGCGACAAACTGCGTGATGCCGCAATAGCCATGCTTACTCAAGCCATTGAAGGCAAGATTGATTGGCAAACCCGCCGCCATCAAAAACAACAACCTTTAGCCCTTAATCGCACCGAAGCGGCGATGAGCTTTACCATGGCCAAAGGCATGGTCGCTCAGGTTGCTGGCAAGCATTACCCCGCTCCGATGGCGGCCGTTAAGGCGATTGAAGAAGCCGCAAGCCTAGGACGTGATGAGGCGCTTGAGGTTGAGAACCGTTACTTTGTTAAATTGGCCAAGACTGACGTTGCCAAAGCCCTTGTGGGGATTTTTCTCAATGACCAAGTCATTAAGGGCAATGCAAAGAAAGCAGCCAAACAAGGTAAAGATACGCAGCGTGGAGCTGTGCTCGGCGCAGGCATCATGGGCGGCGGTATCGCGTATCAATCCGCGCTGAAAGGCGTGCCGGTAATGATGAAAGACATCGCGCCCCAGTCATTGGAACTGGGCATGACGGAAGCGACCAAGTTGTTGAATAAGCAACTTAGCCGCGGTCGCATTGATGGCTTTAAAATGGGCCAAGTGCTGTCATCAATCACTCCAAGCCTCCACTATGCGGGCATTGAGCACAGCGATGTCGTGGTCGAGGCTGTGGTCGAGAACCCGAAAATCAAAGCGAGCGTACTCAAAGAAGTGGAAGCGCTAGTCAGTGACGATACGGTGATTGCCTCTAATACCTCCACCATTCCAATTAACACCCTCGCCAAGTCTTTGGCCCGCCCAGAAAACTTCTGTGGCATGCACTTCTTTAACCCGGTTCATCGCATGCCATTAGTGGAAGTGATTCGTGGCGAGAAAACCTCTGATGAAACCATCGCGCGCGTGGTGGCTTATGCCGCCAAGATGGGTAAATCGCCCGTGGTCGTCAACGACTGCCCCGGCTTTTTCGTCAACCGCGTATTGTTCCCCTACTTCCATGCCTTTAGCTTGCTACTGCGTGACGGAGTGGACTTCCAGCGCATTGACAAAATCATGGAAAAACAATTTGGCTGGCCTATGGGCCCTGCTTATCTGCTTGATGTGGTTGGTATCGATACCGCACATCATGCTCAGGCAGTGATGGCAGAAGGCTTCCCAGACCGCATGAGTAAGTCTGGCCGTGATGCCATTGATGTGATGTATGAGGCCGAGCGCTTTGGTCAGAAAAATGGCAAAGGCTTCTATCGCTACACCACAGACAAAAAAGGCAAGCCGAAAAAAGAAGCCGATGAAGCAGCCCCTGCGTTGCTCGCCCCCGTGATTGAAGGTGGTCAAGCAGAGATCAGTGACGAGGATATTATCGCTCGTATGATGGTGCCGATGATCAACGAAGTCGCCCGCTGCTTGGAAGAAAACATCATTGCCTCTCCGGCAGAAGCAGACATTGCTTTGGTTTACGGTATCGGCTTCCCTCCATTCCGAGGTGGTGCCTTCCGATACGTGGATACCTTGGGTGTCGAAAACTATGTCGCCATGGCAGAAAAGTTTGCGGATCTCGGTGCCTTGTATCACGTCCCCGCTGATATGAAACGTCGAGCTGGCGATAAACAGGCTTACTTTGATGTCACACCGGTCAACGCACCGCAATCAGCCTAAGTTTAAGGAGAGAACAATGAACAATGTAGTGATCGTTGACTGTATCCGTACCCCCATGGGCCGTTCGAAAGGCGGTGTATTTCGCAACGTCCGCGCTGAAGATCTATCCGCGCATCTGATGAAATCTCTGCTGGCACGCAACCCTGCGGTAGAAAGCACCAGCATCGAAGACATCTACTGGGGCTGTGTACAGCAAACGCTCGAGCAAGGTTTTAATATTGCCCGTAATGCGGCACTCCTTGCTGGCATTCCACATAGCGTGGGTGCAACCACCGTCAACCGCCTGTGTGGCTCGTCGATGCAGGCTCTCCATGACGCCGCCCGTGCCATTATGGTTGGCGATGGCGATACCTTTTTAATTGGTGGTGTGGAGCACATGGGCCATGTTCCCATGAACCATGGCGTCGACTTCCACCCAGGGCTGTCAAAATCCGTCGCCAAAGCCGCCGGTATGATGGGACTGACCGCAGAAATGCTTGGCCGTATGCACGGCATTAGTCGTCAAATGCAAGATGAGTTTGCGGCGCGCTCCCATGCCCGTGCGCACGCCGCTACCGTTGAAGGCCGCTTTAAAGACGAGATTGCGCCGATTGAAGGCCACGATGCCGATGGCCTGCTCACCTTGGTGGAAAATGATGAAGTGATTCGTCCAGAGACCACCGTAGAGAGCCTCGCCGGTTTGCGTCCCGCCTTTGATCCGGCAAACGGCACAGTGACAGCAGGTACTTCATCGGCCCTTTCGGATGGTGCAGCAGCAATGCTAGTGATGAGTGAAGAAAAAGCCAAAGCGCTAGGCCTGCCAATTCGTGCTCGCATCCGCGCGATGGGTGTTGCAGGTTGTGACCCATCCATCATGGGCTATGGCCCGGTCCCAGCGACCAAAAAAGCGCTCAAACGTGCGGGCCTAAGCATCGATGACATTGACTTGGTCGAACTGAATGAGGCATTTTCTGCCCAGTCTTTGCCTTGTGTGAAAGATCTCGGCCTGATGGATAAAATGGATGAAAAGGTTAACCTCAATGGAGGCGCCATTGCGTTAGGACATCCATTAGGGTGTTCAGGCGCACGCATCTCGACCACCTTGTTACATCAAATGGAGCGTCAAGATGCGACAATAGGCTTGGCAACCATGTGTATTGGCTTAGGCCAAGGAATTGCCACCGTGTTCGAACGCGTGTAATGCCTTCCTTGTGACCATGAAAGAGCGGTGTTTACCGCTCTTTTTTTTAGGTTGCGTCTAACGGCGTTCAATCGCATAGTGATTGATGTAACGCAAGTGGTTGCTTATTCGCACGGCCTAGTATGGCCGCTCACTTATTCCAACCGGGAGAATGCCATGTTTAACGCGCTTGTCCTCGAACAACACGAAAAACAAACCCTCGCGAAGATCACCTCACTCGATGACGATTTGCTGCCTGATGGTAATGTCACCGTCAATGTTGATTTCAGCTCCCTCAATTATAAAGACGGCCTAGCCATCACCGGCAAAGGTAAGATTGTTCGCCAATTCCCCATGGTGCCGGGGATAGACTTTGCGGGCACGGTTGCCGATAGCCAGCATCCTGACTATATGCCCGGAGACAAAGTAGTACTGACTGGCTGGGGCGTCGGAGAGTCACACTGGGGTGGCATGGCCGAGAAAGCGCGTGTTAATGGCGACTGGCTCGTTCCCCTCCCTGAGGGCCTCACTGAGCAACAGGCAATGATGGTAGGTACCGCTGGGTTTACCGCCATGTTATGTGTACAAGCCTTAATCGATGGCGGCGTAAAACCTGAAGATGGTCCTGTGTTGGTCACCGGCGCGAGTGGCGGCGTTGGCTCTGTCGCGGTCACCTTATTGCATGCTTTGGGCTATCGCGTCAGTGCAGTCACAGGCCGACTTGAAGCCAACCAAGCGTGGCTTAAGCAACTAGGCGCTGACGACGTGCTACCGCGTGAGTCCTTTAGCGCACCCGGTCGCCCGCTGGACAAGCAACAGTGGGCTGGCGCAATTGATACCGTCGGCAGTCAAATGCTTGCCAATGTCCTCTCACAAATCCAGTACGGGGGGACGGTCGCCGCATGCGGCCTTGCCGGCGGTTTTGATTTACCCGCAACTGTGATGCCGTTTATTTTGCGCAATGTGCGATTGCAAGGTGTTGACTCCGTTTCTTGCCCGAAAGCGCAACGTCAAGCTGCGTGGCAGTCACTTACCAAGCTACTCCCAGCCAGTTACTTTGAACAGGCATGCCACACTATCGCACTGGCGCAAACCCCAGAATATGCGGATAAAATTATTCAGGGCGAGGTGAAAGGCCGCGTGGTGATTGATATCGCTCACCAAGGCTAATCCACGCAAAAAGGCCAATCTTTGTTACAGGTTGGCCTTTTTTGGTGACGTACAGACAAAAAAAATCCCGCTCCGAAAGCGGGGAAGCCCAAGAAAACTGGGAGTGAGTGTAGCTGTTGAGTGAGTTAGCCTAGTCAGGCTGCGAACGTGGTGTCGAAGTGGCTAAAGTTTCCACCAATAGCCCCAGCGCTGCAGCGCAAATTGCTAGTGTTGCCAAGAGAGCATGCTCATGACTTTGCGTTAATTCCCAAAAAGCGAGTCCGCTCAGCCCTGTGTAAGTTGCGATACGGTGTCCATAAGCCAAGCCCAATTTGCCCGTTTGTGCTTTTCTCATGACTTCGCCTTTCGTTAACGACTTGTTAATTAATCTACACATTCTTTTTACAAACACAACCCTGTTTGAATAATTCCTCGCCATAAGTATGATCAGACCGACATTTTTCGAGGTATTTAACATGACTGCCCCTTTTGACCATGCCGATCTCCAACTTGATGCCATAGGCCTACGTTGCCCCGAGCCAGTAATGATGGTGCGTAAGCGTATCCGCCATATGGATGACGGTCAGACCTTGCTTATCACCGCGGATGATCCCTCCACGACACGGGATATCCCGAGTTTTTGTCGCTTTATGGACCATACCTTGGTCGCAGCCCAAACAGAGACCGTGCCGTTTCAATTTTTGATCAAAAAAGGGCTGGCATAACGCCAACCCTTATCGAACCATCATTGTCTTGCGCTAACTCAGTAGATACCAGGTATCAAGGACAGCCAACGCCGCAAACATGGCTGCGGCGAGCGCCCGTACCACCGCAAATGGCACATGACGTTGAATTCTATCACCGGCCAACACCACGGGAACATTGGCCAATAGCATGCCAATGGTTGACCCAATCACCACAATCCAAAGCGCATCATTAAACTGAGCGCCCAATGCTGTGGTTGCGATCTGAGTTTTATCGCCGATTTCTGCAACAAAAAAGGCACTGAAGCTCGCCCAGAAAGCACTTTTACCCTGAATCCCTTCTTCCTCAAGCTTGTCAGGGATCAGCATCCATACCGCCATCACGCTAAAACTGATGATCAAAACAATATGCAATAAGGTATCGGTCAGTATATCGGCCGCGACCACCCCGAGCCAGGCGGCAATGGCGTGGTTGACTAACGTCGCCACGAAAATAGCAAAGATAATCACCGCGGGCTTACGAAAACGTGTCGCTAACGCCAGCGATAGTAGTTGGGTTTTATCCCCGATTTCCGCCAAGGTGACGGTGGAGATAGAAATAGCAAGAACGCTCATGACATTACTCATCTGGGGCAGGGCTTATTATGATTCAACCACGACAACACACACGCCCCACCCCGGTTCGTGCGATTGTCGTTGGTCTCGTCAAGCCCAGAGCACCTAATGGCAGGCTTGCAATCACCATGAAGATTTTGCTTCAACTATGTTGATGATTGCCCCACTGACTGTGCAGTGGTCGACTACTCCCCAAGACGGCGCTAGTGTACGATTTGAACAATCGCTTGGCAACTTCTATTCCTCCTCCCTCTATATGCAGAAAATAAGCGAATCAAAGGCGCACAAAAATCCGCCAGCCCCCTACTGCTTGAGCGCACTGCGAGTTATAATTGCCAGCTATTTTCTCCATTCATCAACTCGCGCGAACCTGACAATGCATAAATTCGATATCAAAACCTTTCAGGGTATGATCCTCGCGCTGCAGGATTATTGGGCCCAGCAAGGCTGTACCATTGTTCAGCCGCTAGACATGGAAGTGGGTGCAGGTACCTCCCACCCAATGACATGCTTGCGTGCACTTGGTCCAGAGCCTATTGCAGCGGCTTACGTTCAACCTTCTCGTCGTCCTACCGATGGGCGTTATGGCGAGAACCCGAACCGTCTGCAGCACTACTACCAGTTTCAAACCATCCTGAAACCGTCACCCGATAACATTCAAGAGCTGTATTTGGGCTCGCTGCGTGTGCTGGGTATTGATCCAGAAGTCCACGACATTCGCTTTGTGGAAGATAACTGGGAAAACCCAACGCTTGGCGCCTGGGGCCTAGGCTGGGAAGTCTGGCTTAACGGGATGGAGATCACCCAGTTTACCTACTTCCAACAAGTCGGCGGGCTGGAATGTAAGCCGGTGACTGGTGAGATTACCTACGGTATCGAACGTCTGGCGATGTACATTCAAGAAGTCGATTCTGTGTATGATCTGGTTTGGACCGATGGCCCATTTGGCAAAGTGACCTACGGCGATATTTTCCACCAAAACGAAGTGGAGCAATCGACCTACAACTTTGAACACGCTGATGTTGATTTTCTGTTCCGCTACTTTGATCAGTGCGAAGCCGAAAGTACCAAGCTACTGGATCTCGAGCAGCCGCTCCCTTTGCCTGCTTACGAACAGATCCTAAAAGCCGGTCATGCGTTCAACCTGCTGGATGCGCGTAAAGCCATCTCAGTGACTGAACGTCAACGCTATATTCTGCGCATTCGCACACTGACTAAACGTGTCGCCGAAGCCTACTACGCATCTCGCGAAGCGCTGGGCTTCCCGATGTGCCGACACACCAAATAAGGGAGCATCATGGCAACGCAAAATTTCCTGATTGAGCTCGGCACTGAAGAGCTACCACCCACAGCCTTGCGCACCTTGGCTGAAGCTTTTGCCAGCCAATTCGACGCACAATTGAAAGACGCTGATCTGAGCCACCAAGGGATTACTTGGTACGCCTCCCCACGTCGCTTAGCACTTAAAGTTGCGGCGTTGAGCGATCGCCAGCCAGATAAAGTGGTTGAGAAACGCGGACCTGCGGTCAGCGCCGCCTTTGACGCAGATGGCAACCCCACCAAAGCGGCCATGGGTTGGGCGCGCGGTAACGGGATTGACGTGAGCGAGGCCGAGCGCCTAAAAACCGATAAAGGTGAATGGTTGCTGTATCGTCAACACGTACCCGGTCAAGCCATCGACGCCTTATTGCCGGTACTGGCCGACAACGCCCTGAGCAAACTGCCTATTCCTAAACCCATGCGCTGGGGTGACAAAGACACCCAGTTTATCCGCCCAGTGAAAACCTTAGTGATGCTGTATGGGGACACCTTGATTGAAGGCACCATCCTTGGCGTGGCATCCGATCGCGTGATTCGCGGTCACCGCTTTATGGGTGAATCGAGCTTAACGCTGGATCATGCTGACCAATACCCAGAGCGCCTCGAGCGTGAAGGTAAGGTCATGGCCGATTATGAAAAGCGTAAGGCATTGATTATTAAAGATGCCAAAGCAGCAGCTGCCGCGGTTGGTGGGATGGCTGAGCTGGATGAAGACTTGGTTGAAGAAGTCACTTCACTGGTGGAGTGGCCAGTGGTACTGACTGCCTCTTTTGAGGACAAGTTCCTTAAAGTGCCATCAGAAGCGCTGGTGTACACCATGAAAGGCGACCAAAAGTACTTCCCTGTCTATGACGCTAACGGCGAGCTACTGCCTAAGTTTATCTTCGTATCTAACATTGAATCGAAAGATCCGACGCAGGTTATCTCAGGGAATGAAAAAGTCGTGCGTCCTCGCCTCGCGGATGCTGAGTTCTTCTTTGATACTGACCGCAAGCGCCCATTGATTGATCGCCTGCCAGAGCTAGATAGCGCGGTATTCCAAAAGCAATTGGGTACCATCAAAGATAAAACCGATCGCATTACTGCACTCGCAGGACAGATTGCAGAGCGTATCGGTGCCGACAAGGCACACACTGAGCGCGCAGGCCAACTGGCTAAGTGTGATCTCATGACCTCGATGGTGTTTGAGTTCACAGAAACCCAAGGCGTGATGGGCATGCACTATGCGCGTCATGATGGCGAGCCCGAAGCCGTAGCGCTGGCGCTGAATGAGCAATACTGGCCGCGCTTTGCCGGTGATAAGCTGCCTACGACGCCGGTTTCCTCAGCACTCGCGATGGCTGACAAAATGGATACCATCGTGGGCATCTTTGGGATTGGTCAAGCACCTAAAGGCAGCGACCCCTTCGCCCTGCGTCGTGCCGCGTTAGGCGTCCTGCGTATTATCGTCGAGAACGGCTATCAGCTTGATCTTGTCGACCTCATCCGCGATGCCAAAGCTCAGTACGATGACCGTCTGACTCACAAAGAGGTAGAGGCGGATGTCCTCGACTTTATGCTAGGTCGTTTCCGCGCTTGGTACCAAGATATGGGCTATAGCGTGGATATCATCCAAGCGGTGTTGGCACGTCGTCCAACCAAGCCTGCTGACTTTGACAGTCGCGTTAAAGCGGTGTCGCACTTCCGCAGTCTTGAAGAAGCCGAAGCACTGGCTGCGGCCAATAAGCGAGTGGGTAATATCTTGGCCAAGTATGACGGCGAGCTTCCTAGCAGCGTCGATACTAGCTTGCTCCAAGAAGACGCTGAAAAAGCATTGGCGGACGTAGTGGCAGAGAAAGTCGCCGCGGTTAAACCTTTATTTGCTGACAGCGATTATCAAGGCGCGTTGACCGAGCTGGCGCAATTACGCACACCGGTTGATACCTTCTTTGATAACGTGATGGTCATGGCAGATGATCCTGCACTGAAAGCCAACCGTTTGGCGATGCTTCACCTTATCCGTGAGCAGTTCCTCAACGTGGCAGATATCTCTGTTCTACAGAAGTAATTATCAGCAATACACGACTCGGCCCCGCTATAACGCGGGGCTTTTTTATTGAATTAAGGTGTATCTACTCTTAACGCCTTACCCGTGATTGTCTCTCCCTATCCAATCCATCGCATGATTGTCGAAGCGTCCTGATGGTTTCACGTGGAACAATCAGCGCCTAAATCACTGCTGCAATGGTTCGGTCAAGGTGTACCGATAACGTAACAAGTCCGTCAATCGCACGGCCTATTGATTATCCGATAACGAGCTCTCGATACTTTCTTTTGCACAATAGATTGTTGTATGTTGATGGCTGTTTAACCATAACAACAAACACCGAACCTTGAAGGCAGTAACCATGGAAGTCACTCACTTTGGCGAGAAGCTCGCTAACCACTCAGGCATCACGCAACTAATGGACGATCTGAATGATGGCTTACGTAACCCAGACGCCATTATGTTGGGTGGCGGCAACCCTGCAGCCATCCCAGAAATGCTCGAGTATTTTAAAACGCTTAGCCAGTCAATGTTGGAAGATGGCAGCCTATTACATGCCATGACCAACTATGATGGTCCCCAAGGTAAATCAGCATTGCTCAATGCGCTCGCTGAACTTCTTAATCAGACCTATGGCTGGCAACTCTCAAGCAAGAACATCATGCTGACCAATGGTAGCCAAAGTGCATTCTTCTATCTGTTTAACCTATTAGCTGGACGCTACGCCGATGGTAGCCACAAAAAAATCTTGCTGCCCCTTGCGCCCGAATATATCGGTTATGGTGACGCCGGTATCAACGACGATATCTTTGTTAGCTACCAACCTGACATTGAATTATTGGATAACCGCCAATTTAAGTACCACGTCGATTTCAGTCGCCTAAAGATTGATGAAAGCATTGGCGCCATCTGTGCTTCCCGACCGACTAACCCGACCGGGAACGTGTTAACCGATAACGAAATTCAACAACTGGACCAACTCGCACGCGACAACAATATTCCACTAATCATCGATAACGCCTATGGCACGCCCTTCCCTGATATTATTTTTGAAGACGTTGCACCGTTCTGGAATGAAAACACCATCCTCTGCTCTAGCCTCAGTAAGCTAGGGTTGCCGGGTGTGCGTTGTGGGATTGTGATTGCGAATGAAGCCGTGATCAGTGCGATGTCAAATATCAACGGCATCGTCAGTCTGTCACCAAACAGTGTGGGGCCAGCAATGGCGCTAGCGATGATAGAACGCGGTGATCTATTACGCTTAAGTAAAGATGTCGTTCGCCCTTTCTACCAACAAAAGTCGCAGCGCACATTAAAGATGGTGCTGGAAACCATTAACGATGAGCGAGTTCGTGTTCATAAGCCAGAAGGAGCTATCTTCCTTTGGCTCTGGTTTAACGATCTCCCAATCTCCACCCAAGAGTTATATAAACGCTTAAAGGCCCGCGGTGTACTGGTTGTCCCCGGAGAGTATTTCTTTATTGGTGTCGATCACGAAGGCTGGGATCATGCTAAGCAATGCATTCGCATGAACTATGTCCAAGAAGATGATGACATGCAACAAGGTATAAAAGTGATTGCCGAAGAAGTCGCGCGCGCCTACAACGAAGGATAAATGTTGGTTTCACGTGGAACATAGGTACACACATGTTCCACGTCAAACCTCTTATTACGCCTCTTGCCAACGCGAAAACGCTCTATACTATTTCCCTTCTCGCCGCTATCTAACCTGCCCATTTTTGCTAATTGCTGAAAGACGACTTTGCCCTTCATCAGCCCAAGCCCTGACTATTGGTTGTTCAACCTACAGAACGAATCCGCACGTTATATATCAAAGTGCCGTTAACAGGCACATCGTTTGGTTTGGTTTGGTTTGGTTTGGTTTGGTTTGGTAAATGATATTGAATCGTTCGTAAAGCTAATCCAAAGGTTCCACGTGAAACCTATCGCCTTAGTCTGTGCAACTCAGATTCTTTTTCACGGCTCGACCACGCGCTTTTTTAAACACAGGCCGTAATAGTAGGTTCAACCCGCGGCGTCATTAGCGAGCGATAACCGCCCACAAGTACAGGTAAAGGGAACGTGTCTATAAAGCGAAGATGCAAAGCAGGCTTGCGAATCAGAACACCACAATTCTCTAGCCACAAAAAAGGGCAGCCATGCTGCCCTCTCCTTTTTCGTATCGTTCTGGCCGACACTTACTCAACGTTTTCGAGTAAACGGCTACCGATTTCGATGCGACGAGGTTTTTCCTCTTCAGGCACCTCACGCACTAAATCAATATGAAGCATGCCGTTTTCCATTTCCGCCCCCATCACTTTAATGTGATCGTCGAGGTGGAACTTGCGTTCGAAATCACGCTCAGCAATACCCTGATACAAGAACTTCGTATCTTGATTACGGCTGTGTTTTTTACCTGCAACCGTGAGGCTGTTTTTTTGCTGAGTAATGTCTACTTCGTCTTGGCTAAAGCCAGCGACCGCCATGGTAATTCGGTATTGGTTCTCTTTGCCTTGCTCAATGTTGTAAGGAGGAAAACCACCTGCGTTTGACGCATTCGTGTTTTCAACCAAATCGAACAAACGGTCAAAACCAATTGCGGTACGATAGAGTGGAGAGAAATCAAAGTTACGCATAATCTTACCCTTCCTATGAAGCAATAAAATCTAAATAACGGCTTTCCAACTTGGACAAGCCCCCGGCGACCCAATGGCATCGCCTCATTACTCTATATAAGGTTGCGCGATTTGATTTCAAGCCTCGTCGAGCGATTTTTTATCATCGCCTCTCGTGTCACTGGTTAATCCATCAATACAGGTGCGTTTAAATATCCTCTGATCGTTTTGATAAACTACGACTCAGGATGATGGCATACCGCTTCAATGTTATTGCCGTCTGGATCAATAAGAAATGCACCAAAGTAATGGTTGTGATACATAGGCCTAAGACCTAGCTTACCATTATCCATTCCCCCAGCCTTCATTCCAGCATCGTAAAACGCCTCCACTGTCACTCTTGTTGGTGCTGAAAATGCGATATGACGAGGGGTATAGGGAGTCTGGGTTTCTATCACCCAAAAGATGGGCCGATCGCTTGGTCCAAAAGCACACATTCGCTGAGTCGGAAAATCAGTATTCCATTCTGCAACAAACTCCATTTGGATCGCATAACCGAGCGGCTCAAACACCGAACGATAGAATTCTTTAGTCGCCGAGAAATTCGTTGCGTAAGTACTTAAATGATCGATCATAATTGCTCCTCATTAGGATAGCAGTATGCTTAATCAATAGGCGCTACGCGCACGAAATGCCCATCAGGATCTTGAATCACGAAGGTTCGGCCAAACACATCATCGTAAGGAGGTTGAACAACATTGATGGTTAGGTTGTTCGACCATTGGTCAAAAACGGCATCAACGTCATCATTGGTGGGCACCATAATGCCAATTTCGCTTAGTCGTGTGATTGATGGTGAGGGCTGCTCGCCGCCGGTCCACAACGCGAACAAAGCATCGCCCTGCTCAGAGGCAGAAAAGGCGACGTATCTTGGGCTGGTAAACACTGGCTCACACTGAAACAGTTGCTGGTAGAAACTCACGGAACGGTCAATATTAGACACATAAACCAGTTGGAGATTAGCACGCGTTTTTATAGACATCAGGCTTCCTATCACTTTGTCGTTACGGAGCTATTGAGTCTACTCACCCACAAAAAAACTGTATATAAAAGGCTCTTCACCGGATGTGG
>NZ_MEBP01000010.1:0-11274 GCF_001722075.1 Salinivibrio sp. SS2
ACTGCTGGTAACTCATGGTAATCACGTTTTGATTTTGGCGATGAGAAGCGTACCACTATCAGCAGTTGACTTCCTCTCGCCAGTTTAACCATGAGTGTTGCACTTATTATCTGAATTCAGGCCAGTGTCGTCATTGCACACTCACAGAATCATCGCTATTGGGAACGCCCGGATAGTACCTATCAGTCTTACATCACATCAGGCCAATATGGCCACCAAGTCTGGTTGTCCTATGAGCGCTGGTTTGCCGAGCTAACCAATACCAGTCACTTCGGTAATCACGAAGTCATGGTGGGGGCGCAGTACCAGAACCAAGACAGAAACTCGCACGTTTACAACCATACTTATCGCAAAAAGCTAGAAAAGAACTATGGCTACTTTACGCCATCCTTTGAGCCCTCGGGCGAACAACAAACCGCCAGTGTGTTCGTTCAAGATAAGTACTTTATTACCCCAGATCTCGAACTTACCGCATCACTGCGCTACAGCCATATTCGTTCCGAAGGGGTACCAAACGCCGCGCCAGACTATAATGACCCATCCGTTGGACACGATTACAGGGCGGTCTCACATCAAGGTTGGGAGCCGCGTATTGCATTGACCTACGATCTGAGTCCGGCCACGCAAATAAAAGCGGCTTATGCCTATGGTTTAAAGGCACCGACCATTGATGAGCTTTATACAGTGCAGTTTTCGAGAGCGTCCAAGCGCGCTGCCACCAGCCGCGATCTCTCAGTCACTCGTATCAACGCCTATTTATTGGGCGTGTCTGATAAGCGTCAGAATGCCTTATTCGAAGGGGATCACCTAGCAACAGAGGTGACACTGTTTTGGAATGATGTCATTCATGACGTTGCGCAGCGTCGTGGGGTCAATGCGACCAAACAGAAAGAAGGCTACTACACCAATCTCGACGGACTCTATACTTACGGGTTTGATGCCCAAGTGCAGTATCGTCTCAACGATTGGTTTACAGATGCCTCTGTCTCTATGGTGCGCGGCAAACACAAAGGCTCGCTACGTGACAGTACCGGCGACGACGAGTATTGGTATGACAACCCGCCCCTCAGCGCCTCACTCGGCGTGGGCCATCAACTAACCGATACGATTGAAGTTGCATGGCAAGGCCAATACTGGGATGAGCAAGACCGTATCCCAGAGAACCCCTCACTGCATACAGCCAATGTGGCGAGCGATGCCTACTTCTTCCAAAACCTCTATGGAGAATGGACGCCGCGAGACGACTTTACGCTACGCGCCACCGTCGCTAACCTGACCGATCAGTATTACACACCCTATCTGTCTGCCGGTGTGCCCGCTGCGGGACGCGATGTACGCATAAACGCCACCATTAAGTTCTAGCCTATCCTTCACTGCGAGATAACCGAATAAAAGCCGCCTGCGCGGCTTTTATTCGGTTGGACTAACATCAACACCTTTAACCTGATAAATCTCATGGTTTATTTTGGATCCAAATCACGGTATTTATAACGCTTCTTTACCTCCCCCCGACTTATTCGGAGGCAACACATGACGACCATTGCCGTATTTAGTGCCAAATCTTATGACAAGGCCGCCTTTGCTCATGCTAACCAAGCGTTTGGTTACACACTCGAGTTTCATGATTTTCAGCTCACCGCCAAAACCGCCAAAATGGCTCAAGGGGCGGAGGCGATTTGCGCGTTTGTTAATGATGATCTTTCCCGCCCAGTGCTAGAGATTTTAAGTGATGCCAATATCAAACTGGTAGCGTTGAGATGTGCTGGCTACGATCGCGTCGATCTGGAGGCCGCAAAATCGTTAGGGATCACCGTCGTTCGCGTGCCTGCCTATTCTCCCGAATCGGTCGCGGAGCACACGGTGGGCATGATGATGTGCTTGAACCGACGCTTTCATAAAGCCTACCAACGCACACGCGATGCCAACTTTGAACTCGATGGCTTAGTCGGGTTTAACTTTCACGGCAAAACGGCTGGGATCATTGGTACGGGTAAAATTGGGATCGCAACCCTACGGATCCTAAAAGGGCTTGGTATGCGTTTGTTGTGCCACGATCCATATCCTAACCCCCTTGCGATTGAACTCGGTGGCGAATACGTCTCGAAAGAAACACTGTTTGCCGAAAGTGATGTGATTTCTCTGCATTGCCCGATGTCCAAAGACAACTACCATCTACTCGGCGAGCGTGCTTTTGCTCAAATGAAAAAGGGAGTGATGGTGATCAATACCAGCCGCGGTGAATTGCTCGATTCAGTGGCTGCCATTGAAGCCCTCAAGCAAGGCCGTATCGGTGCGCTTGGTCTTGACGTGTATGACAATGAACGGGAGCTATTTTTCCAAGACAAGTCTAATGATGTAATTGTTGATGATGTATTCCGTCGCCTCTCTGCATGCCATAACGTGTTATTTACCGGACACCAAGCGTTTCTCACCAAAGAGGCACTGCACAATATCGCAGATACCACACTCACTAATATTCATACCGTCCTAAACGACGAGTGTTGCGAAAACCAAATTGCAGACGTCGAAGATCGCAGTGACTAACTTGTTCTAAACGTCTACCGTATAGAAAGAAAAAAGACCTGAATAATCAGGCCTTTTTAGTGTTGCTGTGATACCTAGGAAACTACATCGCTTCCATAAAGATTTTGGCGATTTCCTCGTGCGTCGCTTGCTTCGGATTAGTGAAACCACACGCGTCATTCAAGGCGTTTTTGGTCAACACATCAATGTCTTCTTCTTTGGCGCCGAGTTCGCGCAAACCCGCTGGGATCCCAACATCGGTCGCCAATGCTTGAATGGCTTGAATGGCGGCTTTTGCGCCTTCCTCGGCATTCATACTCTCCGTATCGACGCCCATTGCCGTGGCCACATCCCGTAAGCGCTCGGCACACACTTGCGCGTTGTAGCGTTGCACATGGGGTAATAGAACGGCGTTACACACCCCGTGCGGCAAATCATAAAATCCACCCAGTTGGTGCGCCATCGCATGCACATAGCCCAAAGACGCATTGTTAAATGCCATACCAGCCATAAACTGTGCATAGGCCATCTGCTCCCGCGCCTCTAGGTTTTGGCCTTCAGCCACTGCGGTGCGCAGGTTTTCTTGAATCAGTGTCATTGCTTTCAGTGCAACTGCGTCAGTGATCGGCGTAGCGGCGGTCGATACGTAAGCTTCAATCGCATGGGTTAATGCATCCATGCCGGTTGCCGCCGTTAATGACGCCGGTTTAGCCAGCATCAGCTCAGGATCGTTGACGGAAATAATCGGGGTGGTGTGTTTATCGACAATCGCCATCTTAATGTGGCGCGCTTCGTCTGTGATAATACAAAAGCGCGTCATTTCTGATGCGGTGCCCGCCGTCGTATTGATCGCAATCAGCGGAAGTTGTGGCTTGGCAGACTGGTCCACGCCTTCATAATCACTAATATGACCGCCATTGGCTGCCACTAGGGCGATACCTTTGGCGCAGTCGTGCGGCGATCCACCCCCTAAAGAGATCACACAGTCACATTGGTTCGCTTGTAAAAGCGCTAACCCTTGTGCCACGTTTTCAGTGGTTGGGTTAGGTTGTGTGCCATCATAGACCACACAATCGACTTCTCGGCTATCAAGCAAAGCGGCGATTTGCTTTACCACACCAATTTGATTAAGGACTTTATCTGTAACGATAAGGGCTTTTTTAAATCCATGTGATTGAATCGCGTCTGCGGCTTCAGAAAGGCAACCTGCGCCCATAAGGTTAACAGCAGGGATAAAGAACGTGCTCGACATGACCATTTGCTCCTTTAGTCGGGATCATCGCGGCCCAGACATGACAGGGCCTTTTATGGTTTTTGTTGTAACACGCTGTTTGCTCATCACATTTTGATCCAGCGCAATTTGCACGGCAGGATGCAGTGAAAAGAAGACAAAACTGAGAACTCTGTCAGTGGTCTTTCGTTAAGTGTTTAAAACACCATCACTAATTCATAAATTTGACACTTTCTTGAAGAAGAGTGTCTAAGCTGAAGTAAATTAAACTGACCTCCGTTTGGTTATAGTGAGAAAACAATGGGAATGAAATGCAAACTAACTGCGGTTGCCGTATTGACCGCATCACTGGCCCTCACCGGTTGTGAGTCGATGTCGAACACCCAAAAAGGCGCGACAATTGGCGCGATCACTGGGGCCATCGTGGGAAAATCGACATCGAACCATAAAGGTAAACGGGCCTTTATTGGCGCGGCTATTGGTGCCATTGGTGGTGCAGCTGTCGGTAATTACATGGATCAGCAAGAGCAAGCATTCCGCGAAGAATTGGCGGGCTCGGGCATTCAAGTTGTGCGTGAAGGCGACAATATTCGCTTGATCATGCCCTCGAACATTACTTTCGGGTTAGATCAGGATGCGATTGCGGCCGATTTTTATCCTAAACTCAATGCCATTGCCAATGTGATGCGCAAGTACGACAAAACCTTCTTGAGCATTGAGGGTCACACTGATGACACGGGCGCCGCGGCCTATAACCAGCGTTTGTCGGAACGCCGTGCCATGAGCGTTAAACGCTACCTCGCCAGTCAGTCGATCGACAATGCACGTTTGTACACGTCCGGTTTTGGTGAGACACGTCCACTGGTTGCGAACAACAGCGCGGCAAATCGTGCGCTCAACCGCCGTGTTGAGATTCAGATTGTGCCAAACACGCAATAAGCGCGACGCGATTTATGACCGCCCTCACGCTCCTGTTGAGGGCGGTCATACCGGCATCAAAGCGCATCAAGATTGGCAAGCAATTCATCCGCATGCGCCAAAATCTGGCTTTGCTGCGTCTCTGACATCTTATCCCAATTTCGATACGGCATGGCTGTGCGTGGGTTACGGGCGAATTTGTCGCGATGACGCGCCATGAAATGCCAATATAGCGCGTTGAATGGACACGCCTTAGGACCAACTTTCTCTTTCACATCGTATTCGCACCCAACGCAATAATCGCTCATCCGATTGATGTAGGCGCCACTGGCCGCATAAGGTTTCGTCCCCACAATGCCGTTATCGGCGAACTGCGTCATTCCGCGCGTGTTCGGCATTTCAACCCACTCGATCGCATCGACATAGATTGAGAGATACCAATCGTCCACCTCATCAGGGTCGACACCTGCGAGCAAGCAGAAGTTTCCTGTCACCATGAGTCGCTGAATGTGATGGGCATACGCTGTCTCTAACGATTGCGTGATCGCATGCGAGAGACAGCGCATTTTGGTCTTTCCATGCCAGAAAAATGTCGGCAATGCGCCTTGCGCACCAAGCGCATTTTTTTGTGCATAATCAGGCATGTTCGCCCAGTACACACCACGAACATATTCGCGCCAGCCTAAAATCTGTCGGACAAACCCTTCAATCTGAGCGAGGTTGATAGCCTCATTTTGGCGGTAATGATCAATCGCAGCTTGGATCACTTGCATGGGGTGAAGCAACTTGGCATTTAACGCAAAAGAGAGACGGCTGTGGTACAAGCTCCACTGATGAGGGCTTTGTCCTGTCATTGCATCTTGAAACTGACCAAACAACGGCAGGCAGTAGGTGCAGAAATGGTTGAGGAGCGCTTTCGCCTGCTGACGTGTCACCGGCCACATCAAGGCTGACGCCGCATGTCCGATGGTTTTCACCTGATGGCGCTCAATACGGGTGAGAATATCGCTGACATCGTTGGCGAAAATCAATGGCGCGGGAATCGCATCGAGATCCGCTTTTTTTAGCTTATTACGATTTTGCTGATCATAATTCCACTTTCCCCCCTCAGGCTGATCCCCCTCCATTAAGATATCAAACTGCCGACGCATATCGCGGTAGAAAAACTCCATTTTTCGGTGCTTACCGGCGGTGAACTGGGTGGCAATCTGTGAAAAGGGTAAGAGAAAATGTTCCGTCTCAACACACTGGGATGTAACCTCATTGGGTAAACGTAATTGTTCGAGTTGCATCGCGAGCCGATACTCATCAGGACGCTGATATTCGAACTGATCGACTTGATAGTGCTCACAGAGAGCGTACAGCAATGCGGGTAAGTCTTGATAGGCTTGCGTGTCATCCAATGTGAGGTATTTGACATCATGCCCCGCCTTTTCAAGCGCATCAGCAAACTGCGCCATTGCAGCAAAAAACGCACAAACCTTTTGGATATGATGGGTCACATAGTCGGTTTCTTGTTTAAGCTCGGCAATGACATATAACACGCCCTGATCGTGCTGCTTAAACCATGAGTGGCTGGCATTCAGTTGATCTCCGAGAACCAAACGCAGGGTATGATAACGAGATTGAAGCACAGGTACCTCAGTCAGTACTGGTTGGAATAATGGCTAACATACGTAGAAGATAACGTTTTCGATGACAGAAAACCGAGAGGGGCTTGAATATTCGCCGAAACGCTCTACATTGAAGCAGACGTTGTGACCACGCAGACCTTTTCATGCCAAAAGCCATCATTCAACTTTGGATTCTTGTCGGCTATTTTATGATGGCAGTGCCCACGCATGCGATGAACGAACCCCTTAATACATTCGTGCAAGACTTACGTTTTCACGGCTATGTGGACAACTACGGCAATGTGAAACTCCGCTTTTCCCCCATCACGACCTTACCCGCGGGGTTAAAAACGCAAGGATATTTAGATATCGAAGCCAGCGATATTTCGCGACTGCCTCGCGGACTGGATATCGGCGGTTACTTAAATGCTGCAAATACGCCGCTGACACGGCTACCGCGGCTCAAAGTCGGTGGCTACATCAACCTCACCAATACCGCTGTAACCGCATTACCGCCAAACCTCGTCGTGCGTGGCGACCTCAGTCTGGTCAATACGCCTCTCACCACCTTGCCAAGACGCTTGTACGTTGAGGGCAACCTTTATCTTACTAATTCGCCAATTAGCGCATTACCCGACGATATTTACGTGGGGGGCAATGTATACATTCGCGGCACGAACATTTCGTCTGTGGACCCCAAATTACGCATTCAAGGCCGCGTACTCCCACCGCCAAATCAATGAATTGAATCACAAGGACTGATCGAAATAGCAAGACTATCGTATCGATAGCTGAGCCTTTTTAAACTTACAGTCAAAGATATTCCTTATGATTATTATTCATCACCTTGAACAATCGCGTTCTCAGCGTATTGTTTGGTTGCTTGAGGCACTGGGTGTGCCATATCAAATCAAGACCTACTCGCGTGACCCCAACACCAAGTTGGCGCCTCCCGAACTCAAGCGCGTTCACCCTCTGGGCAAAGCACCTGTAATTGAAGATGAAGGGACGGTCATTGCAGAGTCGGGCGCGATTATTGAGTACATTTTAGAAAAGTATGGTAACGGGCGCTTAGCGCCACAAACACCAGAGCAGAAAGGTCACTATCGATACTGGATGCACTATGCCGAAGGGTCTTTGATGCCAATACTGGTCATGTCGTTGATTTTCAGCAAAATCCCAGAAGCACCGATGCCCTTTTTTGTACGCCCCTTGGCGAAAAAGCTGATGAAAGGCGTCACCGACCAGTTTATTGCACCCCAACTGCGAGACCATCTTGCCATGATCGAACACCACTTAGCGGCGCATGATTGGCTGTGTGGTGACACACTCACAGCAGCAGATATCCAAATGAGTTTCCCATTAATCGCAATGCGTCCTCGCCTAGACCCACAGCAACACGGTCACATTGTTGCGTATCTTGAGCGCATTGAACAACAGCCTGGCTATCAAAGCGCACTGTGTGTCGTGGGGCCGCTAAAAACGCTTTAAGCCCGCTAATGCGGGCTCAATCTTAATAAAAATTATGGTTACGCAGGTTGGGTTTGACGAGCCTGAACGACCCAGCGTTGATAACCTGATGATGATTTTAGTTGCTGGTACCATTGCGACACGTGCGGCGGCAGGGTCATTGATGGCGCCACGGCAAGAGAGTGGACCACAGTGCCAATTGCAATATCGGCGAGCGTCATCATGTCAGAAATTAAATAGCGACGCTCAGCAAGTTCATTGTCCAGCTTCTCTAAATCGTGGCGGCACTGCTCAAGGGCCGCTTCTCTCACTTTTAGATCGCTCGATGCTTCCAAGCAAGCGGTTTTAACCGCAGGCTGAAACGAAGAGAGGCACCAATCCATCCAACGCTCATAGCGCGAGCGTTGGAACGCGCAATCTGGGTACCACATTTTATTGCCATAGCAGGCAACCAAATAGCGCAAAATGGTGTGCGATTCCCACACACTGTTCGGGCCATCTTCTAGTACCGGCACCTGACGCATTGGACATTTTTGTGCCAGTGCATCAGCGTCTTGGGCATTATGATGAATATCGACCTCATCCAATTCGATACTTAAATCTAACTCATCAATCAACCACATCACTTTTTGAACATTAATGGCAGAAGGGTGGCCATAAATCTTCATCATTACTCTCCTTGTTAAACGCAATACCTCACCCGACTCGACGCATTTCTTGGGCCGATGAATGTCACTTTTCATCCCACCACAACGCCAGTCGTATGGAGATCAACCGCCAAGCATGATCCCTGCTTATCAGTGATTTTACTTGAGCGTCGCACAATCCTTCTTTTTTAGCAAGTCATCGCGGGTTTAAGCCATATTACCCTCAGGACTGACTTTATTGTCGATATTTCTCAACATAATATGCTGAGGGCCTGCGCTGCCACCATGATACAACTCGCCCGTATCGCTGAAACCTGCGCGTTGGTAACACGCAATCGCGCCCGCATTTTTGCAGTTTACGGTCAGAACGAGACGCTGCGCCCACGGGTAGCGCGGTTTGACATAATCCGCCAAGGCCATCATCGCACGGCGACCCAGTGCGTTACCTTGGTGGTGCTGATCGATAAACACCGCACGAACTCCTATATCACCCGCATGGGCAAAGTCGTATTGCGACGCGTAACCAGTATCAAGAATAAACCCGCCCACAATCACGGTCTCTACCTCAATCAGGTGTAGATGAGCAAATTCATTGGCCGCCGCCAAGATTTCCTCTGGGCGTCCGACAAAAGGCAGCTGCTCATGCGTGATAGAAAGAGATAAAAATGAGGCTAAGTCAGTGGGAGAAAATGGACGTAACAGCACGGAAGATCATCCTTGAGTCTATGAAAAACGGCTAATTTATCATAAAACCGCCTAAGCTGTCCGAGGGGATTATGCCGTATGAATACGCCGCGACCGGCAACCGCCATGCAGGATTAAATCGATATAAAAATAGAGGTCACGATTTCACACTTTCCCTGTCGTCTATTTGTCATCTTTTTATCACATCGCTTTTCTTCTCTTACCATTTGTGGTTAATCTATTGATTAACAAGGCTTATTAACAAAACACTCAACCAAGGATGGAAAGATGAAATTAAAACTATTGGCAGGTTCATTGGCACTCGCATTGTGTAGCTCAGCGTTTGCAGCTCACGTCCCAGAAGGCGTGGAGCTTGCCGAGCAACAGACTCTTATTTGGGGGGTTTCTGGCGAAGTGCCTACGCTGGATCCGACCAAGTCCAGTGATACCGCCAGTAACAAAATTATCTCAGATTTGTTCGAAGGATTGATGGTACGGGAGCCAGACGGTAATGTTATCCCAGGCTTAGCGAAAGCATGGGATATGAGTGAGGATGGCCTCACATATATTTTTCACCTCAGGGATGCAAAATGGTCGGATGGTACACCTATCACCGCTGATGACGTTGTCTTTACATTTCAACGTGTTGTTAAACCAGTCACAGGTGCACCTTACGCTTGGTACCTAGGTACCGCCAACATCAAAAATGCAAAGGCTATTACCGATGGTAAAGAAACAGTCGATAAGTTAGGCGTAAAAGCTATTGATACGCATACCGTTGAGTTTACTCTGGAGCGACGCACCCCTTATTTCCCCAATATGCTCACCCATTCTTCGACCTACCCTGTACCAAAACATGCGGTAGAAAAGTATGGCGATAACTGGACACGCCCCGAGAACATGGTCAATTCCGGCGCCTACAACTTGACCAACTGGGTGATTAATGAGCGCATCGATCTTGAGCGTAATCCCATGTACTGGAACGATAAGGAAACCGTGATAAACAAGACGTCGTACGTCGCCTCAAATAATATTAATGCCGAATACAACCGCTATCGCACTGGTGAAATAGACATCACATCCAGCTTTCCACTTGAAGCTTACGATCAAATCAAAAAAGAGCGCCCTGATGAACTGCTAACCATGCCTTCACTGGGAACTTATTATTATTTATTCAATACCCAAAAGGCTCCTTTTAACGATGTGCGAGTCCGTAAGGCTCTGTCTTACGCCATCGATCGAAACGTTATAACCAATATTATTTTAGGCCAGGGCCAAGTACCTGCGTACAGTGTTACACCACCAGCTATTAATCACTTTGAGCCACCGAAATTAGCTTGGGCGGAAATGACCCAAGAAGAGCGTTATCAAAAAGCAAAAGCACTCTTGGCTGAAGCAGGATACAGCAAAGACAACCCTCTGGAGTTTGAATTGGTGTATAACACCATGGAGTCCCATAAAAAACTGGCCTTAGCCGTTACCTCCATGTGGAAACGCCATCTGCCCGTGAAAGTAAATCTAGCCAACCAAGAATGGAAAACCTTTTTGCAGAAGCTTTTGCAAAAGGACTTTGATGTGGCACGTTATGCGTGGGTTGGTGATTACAATGAGGCCTCGACCTTCCTGAGCTACTTCAGCAGTGATGGAATGAATGAAACAAGCTGGGGCAATAGTCAGTACGACGAAGTTCTAGATAAAGCGTTATCGATTGTTGATCCAGAAAAGCGCAAAACCTATTATCAAGAGGCGGAACGCATTTTCGCCAATGAGATGCCCGCCATTCCACTGTACTTTTACACGCGTAGTGTGATCAAAAGCTCTAAAGTAGGCGGCTATAATACGGAAAACCCGAACGACCTACGTTACACTCGGAACCTTTATATCACTAAAAACTAATCGACCGTGATATGAAAAACGTCACGCCTTGCGCGTGGCGTTTTTGTTTGACGCGAGCAAAAAGTGGGAGGCGATCCGCATTCAAACTGGTCAAGCACGCACTCCGAACCCAAGAACGATAGATAGAAAAAAGCGCCAACCTCTCGGCTAGCGCTTTTTTCTAAATTTGGCTCCCCCAACGGCGTTGTTTCCTAAATCATTGAACTTATCACTCTAGCGGCGATCAGATCATCAACGCCTCAAAACCGGTCTCAGATGATGAGCAAAGCCAAGTATAAAATCAGCAATTGGA
>NZ_MEBP01000011.1:0-3840 GCF_001722075.1 Salinivibrio sp. SS2
CGATTAATGTGCTTGATTGTATTGCTTCCAATTGCTGATTTTATACTTGGCTTTGCTCATCATCTGAGACCGGTTTTGAGGCGTTGATGATCTGATCGCCGCTAGAGTGATAAGTTCAATGATTTAGGAAACAACGCCGGAAAAACAACCACCTGCCAGCGATTACTGGATTCTGCGGATATGCCATTTTTGGTGATTGAACCGGCAAAAACGGAATACAGGGTGCTTGCTAAGAACAATGACGATATTCTTATTTTCACCCTAGGGAATAATAACATTGCACCATTTAAACTCAATCCATTTGAGTTCTTCCCACACGAGAATATCACCTCTCGTGTTGATATGATAAAAGCCAGTATTGAATCCTCATTCGATATGGAAGCAGCGATCCCTCAACTAATCGAAGCGGCTATTTATCAGTGCTATGAAGATAAAGGTTGGGATATTGCTACCTCGAAGAACCGATTTTATGATGATCCTTTTTCTGATGGCGTCTATGCATTTCCTACTTTAAGTGACTTGGTGTTGAAGACCGAAGAAGTGGTCGCTAGCCAAGGTTTTGATGATCGACTTAAGCAAGATTATATTGGATCCATTAAAGCCAGATTACAAGGTTTGTTAATTGGTGCGAAAGGCATCATGCTCGATACCCCACGCTCAATTAACTTTAATGATTTGGTAAAAAGAAATGTAATTCTTGAGTTGGAAGAAATACGCAATCCGAGTGAAAAATCATTGATCATGGGCTTCGTTTTATCGAATCTAAATGAAGCGATTAGAGCGAATCATCGAGCCTATCAAAAACAAGGGAAAAAATTTCGTCATATCACCTTAATTGAAGAAGCGCACCGTTTGTTGTCTAAGTTTGAAGTTGGTGATAGTCAGAATAAAAAGCAGGGTGTTGAAACTTTTTCGGATATGTTGGCTGAAGTGAGAAAGTACGGCGAATCTTTGATTATTGTCGATCAGATTCCTAATAAACTCACTCCCGAAGTACTTAAAAACACCAACACAAAAATTATCCATAAGCTATTTGCTAAAGACGATAAAGAGGCCGTAGGGAATACTATGGCGCTCACGGATGAACAAAAAGATTTCTTATCTAACTTAGAACCAGGGAGGGTGTTACTATCGAGCTCTGGGATGAGTAAACCACTGCAAGTACAAATAAAAGAGTATATCAGCACTACCAATGAAGAAGAGATTGATGAAGATAAAATTAGAAAGTTAGCACTTAACTTTTATATCAATAACTATCGTTCAGGATTAATTCCTGGCCTAGAATTTCTCAACGTCCCACCGAATGAAGACGATATTATTGATTTTTTACATGGTAAGGTGGAAATGGCTTGGTACCAGGCTGTAGGTAAAGAAAAGAAAAAGGACGATTTATTGTATTATATCGACCGTTTTGGTTGGGAGTTTATGTGTCATTTTATTAATGAAAATTGTTACCATACGGGCGATAAGCTGGATGAGCAGGAAAGGCAATCATTGCTAAATGATTTTTCACACAGTTTGTATATAGATCGTGATGTTCGCATTAGATTGCGACATCATGATACTTTCAGAAAAGATCTAAAAGTTAAAATTTAGGAGGCGTTATGGGTTTTTTCAGTAGTTTGGGTTCAGCGTTATCTAGCATAGCGTCTAGCGCATGTAACGTAATCAGTAGTGTGGCGAGTAAAATCACAGATGCGGTAAGTGCTACCGCTACGAAGATCGCTGAATTGGGAGTGGAACTGGCAGCAAAAGTCGGTGATACGATCAAGGCGATTGGTATTAGTCTAGGTATTATTAACCCTAGCTCCGATATGGCAGAGCTTGGCGAAAAAGCCATGATGGCTGATATGAAGCCAGATGACTTTGATACCATTAATGACTACATTAAGTACCTGCAAGATGACGTGACCATTGATCGGGAAAAGTTTGATAATTTGGATGAGAAAGATCTATTGGCTCGTTCGTCGATTGGTGCATCGATTACATTAAAAGGTATTAATGAAAAGCTAGATACTGTTGTCACGCCTGATTTTTTGGCGGTAGTTGCTCAACAGGGGGTCGAATCAAAAGAAATTATCGAAACCATAAAAGTATATAAAGAAAAGCAGTTAGAGACGGGTGACTATGGTCTTTACATCAAGGATGAGTTAAGTGTTAGTGAAAGTGGAAAACATGCGGATGCATTGGTCGCAGCCTATCAGAGGGTCGATCCCGATCTATCGGTGGAACAAATAGAAGATAAAGTGATGAGGTTAAAGTCTTAAATGACAGATTATATTGTTTCTGTAAAAGGTGACCAAGCGCAAGCCTATCGACTTATTTTGGGCAAGATAGAAATTATTCGATTTGAGGGAGAAGAATATCTTCCTAAATCTGAATTTTGGCACACCTTTAAGAAAAAAATTGAATATGTTGAGGGAGAAAGAATCGCGATTATCATGATTAGGGATGATCCAGATTTCGGTATCGACCCTGATTTGACCATCGCTGGGCGATTTAATAATGACTTAGAAGATGTTCGACTAGCTATCGATGAATTTTGCTTACGGAACTGTGAAGCTTTATGCTTCCCAAATGCTATTGACAAATTGGCGCATCGAAGTGTGACTCAGGAACGGCCCTATAGCGAAGCGCCGATAGTTGATGATAACCTGTCTGATTCCGATAGCTCTTCTTCCGATGAAACTAGTATTCAGGCATTTTATCTTAAAAAAACGCGCAGCTATAAAAGGCAACAATAATGGCTATTTCCGAAAATGATTTATTATCTGCACTGGAAAATGAAACGGTAAAAAACAAAATTATTGCTATTGTTGAGAGTTCTAAACAGAGCAGTAATAAGCATCTGAACGAACAAAAAAATACCGTTGTAATTGAAGAATATAACCTTCTCAATCAGAAAAATGAAGAGTTGAAACTGGCACTGAGTGCACAAAAAGAGCAGGTAGAGGTGTTAAGGAAAAAGCTTTCCGATGTAGTTAAAGCTTATGAAGATCTAGCGCAAAAAAAGAAAAATACAGAGGAGGATCTTATTGCTTTTAAAGAAGATAACAAAAACCTGGTCGAGGCATTGAGTGAAAAGAAAGATGAGCTGGAAAGCAAGCAAGAACAAGTAAATGAGATAAATACAGCGTTAGATAAGTATAAGCATACCTTTGAAAGCGATATATTGCTCAGCCAACTGTATCACGAGTTAAGCGAAAAAACTCAGGGGTCGTTACGAGGCATTTTTAAGGATACCAGCATGCAGGGGTTAGTGGCTTGTGGTATCCAAGAAAAGAATATTTCTAATCTTTGGGATTATATAAAAAACGAAGTGGTTAACGGTGATAATGCCGATATAGATAGGGTTATTAAAATGTTTGATGCTCTATTCGAACGCTTTATTTTGGCTTATCCGATGTTCGCGTTTCAGGAAGTAACTAAAGGTATAGAATTCGACACTCAACAGCACATCAAACATAATACGAGTAAGAATACCAGCGGTCCTATTCAACACGTATTGCTCAGAGGTTATGTGAATACCAATACTAATAAAGTGATCAAGCCATCAGTCGTTTGTTTGTGAGCGGTAAGGTTAAATAAAACTACCTCTGATGAAAAGTTGGCTAATGAAAATAGTTATTTATGAGAATTTTTAATATTAAGGTTCGGGAAAGATATGCCAATAAAACCACCTGGAAAATCAAATATAGCGTGTAAAGGATGTGGTTATATTCTATCCGATAGACAAGCATTTTTAATCAAGATGCGTGTAAAGAAGTTTGTATGTCCTAAATGTCGATCGGACAAGATTACGCTCATTATGTACTAACTAAAAAGGGCGTTGTTGATCAA